>NZ_JACNDD010000025.1:0-53124 GCF_017351395.1 Pseudomonas sp. FW305-28 | reverse complement strand
GGCTCCCACAGTTGTTCTGCGGCACCTGGATCAGCGCCAGTGCTACGGCTCACGCACATCCCGCATCAACAACCCAAACCGCAGATCCACCGCATCCGGGATCGGCACGTACACCACATGCCCATCCCCCGGTGCCACCTCTATGCTCTTGCCGTTGATGTTCTGCAATTGGTGCAGGTCGAAGTGAAAGTTGCCCTTGGGGGTCATCAGTTCCATGTGATCGCCCAGGCCGAAGCGGTTCTTGACCCGCACTTCAGCCAGGCGTTCGCGCCGCTCGCCGGTCAGTTCGCCGACGAACTGCTGGCGCTCCGAGACTGAGCTGCCGTTCTGGTAATTCTGGTATTCGTCGTGCACGTGGCGCCGTAGAAAACCTTCGGTGTAGCCGCGCTGGGCGAGGGATTCCAGGTCGGTCATCAGGCTGCGATCGAATTCCCGACCGGCCACCGCGTCATCGATGGCCCGGCGATACACCTGGGTGGTGCGCGCGCAATAGAAGTGCGACTTGGTCCGGCCTTCGATCTTCAACGAATGCACGCCCATGCGCGCCAGGCGCTCGACGTGCTGCACGGCCCGCAGGTCCTTGGCATTCATGATGTAGGTGCCGTGTTCGTCCTCGAAGGCCGGCAAGGAGGCGTCCGGGCGGTTGGCTTCCTGGAGCAGGAACACCTGGTCGGTGGGCGCGCCGAGGCCCAGGGTCGGTTCGGGTTGATAGCTTTGCACAATGTCGCCCACGACGTTTTCCACCGCCGGTTGCGCCGAGTACTTCCAGCGACAGGCATTGGTGCAACTGCCCTGGTTGGCATCACGCTTGTTCATATAACCCGAGAGCAGGCAGCGCCCGGAGTAGGCCATGCACAGCGCCCCATGGACGAACACTTCCAGCTCCATGGCCGGCACCTGCTCGCGGATCTCGGCGATTTCCTCCAGGGACAATTCCCGGGACAAGATGATCCGGCTCAAGCCCTGCTGCTGCCAGAACTCGACGCTCGCCCAGTTCACCGTATTGGCCTGTACCGACAGGTGGATTGGCATCTGTGGAAAATGCCGGCGAACCAGCATGATCAATCCCGGGTCGGACATGATCAATGCGTCCGGCGCCATGGCGATCACCGGCTCCAGGTCCTTGAGGAACGTGCGCAGCTTGGCGTTGTGCGGGGCGATGTTCACCACTACATAGAAGCGCTTGCCCATGGCCTGGGCCTCGGCAATGCCCAAGGCCAGGTTCGCGTGGTCGAATTCGTTGTTGCGCACCCGCAGGCTGTAGCGCGGCTGGCCGGCGTACACCGCATCGGCACCGTAGGCGAAGGCATAGCGCATGTTTTTCAGGGTGCCGGCGGGCGCCAGCAGTTCGGGGGCGGCGAGGGTCATGGTGGGGTCAGGTCGCAAAAAGCGGGGAGGCTACGCCAGGGTCGGCCAGGCCTCATTGACCTGAATCAATGTGCAGCGCAAACGTGAAGGCACTCCGGCGAGTCCTGGCGGACTAATGTGTATCCCGCCTTTGGACATGGAAAGCTGATGAATCGAAAGATGCTGCAAAACAAAGCCCAGATGTTGCTCCTGGTGCTGGTCACGGTCGCCTTCATCTGGATTCTGCTGCCATTTTACGGTGCGGTGTTCTGGGCGGTCATCCTGGGTATCGTCTTTGCGCCGATGCAGCGCCGCCTGCAGTTGAAGTTCGGCTGGCACCGCAATGTCACCTCGCTGGTCACGTTGAGCATTTGTGTGGTCTGCGCGATCTTGCCGGTGATCATCATCAGTACGTTGTTGGTCCAGGAGGGCGCGGCGCTGTACAAGAGCCTGGAAAGCGGCGAGCTGGACATTGCCGATTACCTGGCCCGCTTCAAGGATGCCTTGCCACCGTACTTCCAGCACCTGCTGGACCGCTTCGGTCTGGGCAACCTGAACGGCTTGCGCGACAAGATCGTCAAGAGCGCAATGCAGGGCAGCGAGTTCTTCGCCACCCAGGCCTTCAGTTTCGGCCAGGGCACCTTTCAGTTCCTGGTCAGCTTCTTCGTGATGATCTATCTGCTGTTCTTCTTTCTGCGCGACGGTGCGGAACTGGTGCGCAAAGTGCGCATGGCCGTTCCCCTGGGGGAACATCAAAAGCGCCGCCTGCAGTTGAAATTCAATCGGGTGGTGCGGGCCACGGTGAAGGGCAACCTGCTGGTCGCCATCAGCCAAGGTGCGTTGGGTGGGCTGATCTTCTGGATCCTGGGGATTCCGACGGTATTGCCATGGGCGGTGCTGATGGCGTTCCTGTCGTTGTTGCCGGCGGTGGGGGCGGGCCTCGTCTGGGCACCGGTGGCGGTGTACTTCCTGCTCTCGGGGGCGATCTGGCAGGGCGTGGTGCTGACGCTGTTCGGGGTGTTCGTGATTGGCCTGGTGGACAATTTCCTGCGGCCGATCCTGGTGGGCAAGGACACCAAGATGCCCGACTACATGGTGCTGGTCTCGACACTGGGTGGGCTGGCAGTGTTCGGGCTGAACGGCTTCGTGATCGGGCCGCTGATCGCCGCGCTGTTCATGTCCTGTTGGGCCTTGTTCGTCGAGAGCACGCCGCGTGTGCAGTTGCCCTAGGCCCTCAGCAGGTAGGGCCCGATGCGTTGCGACAGTGCCTGGGCGGCGGGCAGTGAAGTCAGCGGGCCGCTGATGGTCACGCCGTCCTGCACCAGGTACCAGCAGGCCAGCAACCCGAGCTCCCGGAGTGGGGCGGGGACGGCGCTGCCAATGACAGACATGATTTGAACCTTGGGCATGGGAAACCTCCATCAATCGATGGGGCTACCTTACGGCTCAGGGGGAAGGACGGAAAATCAACTGGCTCAATAGTAGGAATCGATGCCGCTCAATCGACGACCAGATCGAGCATGTGCACCACTTCCTGCTCGTTGAGCAGGCCCTTGCGCACCAGGTTTTCCGCCAGCAGGGAAAGGAACTTGGCGCTGCGGTGGCCTTCCAGTTGCTTGAGTTCGGTCAGTACGTTGTACACCTTGCTGGAGGTGCACAGGCCGACAATGCGGTGAGGATTTTGCGTGGGCATAGCTTCGTCCTTGTTGTTTTGAAGCTGTTGTTGGCGGACAGTGCCAGTTTGCGGCCCTGTCATGACGCTCACGTGACAGCTTGGGTTGTCGGAAAAAGAAAGCAGGATCCGGACCATATTGCCTTTTTGGCGCCGGATTATTGTTCCGGCAGCGACCTCGGCCAGACTTATATGGCCATCCACCTGTTTTTCGCCCACAAAAAAGCCCCTGGATCTTTCGATTCAGGGGCTTTTTGGTGTTGCTGTCTGGCTCCACGACCTGGACTCGAACCAGGGACCCAGTGATTAACAGTCACTTGCTCTACCAACTGAGCTATCGCGGAATGGCGCGTATGTTACTGATTGGAAAAGAGAAGTCAAGCGTCTATTGGCGGACGGCGCATTCCCGGTGTCCATTGACGGTCAATCAGCGATTGGCAGTTACCGCAAGGGCGGGAGAGGGCTACCATGGTTGCCCGGAAGTGGCAGGACGCGCTGCCGGCCATTCGCCGACATTGAGGTACGTGCCATGAACCACCTGTTACCACTTCACACAGCCCGTTGCGCCGAGGTGTGCTTGTGAGCACCGCCCAGATCAGTTTGCCCAAGGGTGTGGGGCCGCACGCCGAGAAACTGTACGACGCCATCGCCCAGGCGAGCACGGCCGAAGAACTGAACCGCGCTGGCGGCAAGGCCGAGGGTTTTGTCCTGGGGTTGGAAAGTACCAAGGCGATCAAGAGCCAGGTGGCCGAGTCGTTGTATGTCATCTATGACGATGCGGCGAGCCAGCGGGCGACGGAGTTGTAGTTTCGATCTGGTGCTTTTGTGGCGAGGGAGCTTGCTCCCGCTGGGCAGCGCAGCGGCCCTGGAAAATGTCAGCCCCCATCCATCTGACACACTGAGGTGAGGGGCTTTAGGGCTGCTTCGCAGCCCAGCGGGAGCAAGCTCCCTCGCCACGGGTCGGTGTGAGCACTCAAAAAAACGGGAAGCCATGGCTTCCCGTTCTTCATTCCAGCGATCTTCAGATCACCTGGACAATAGCCTTGGTCACCGCATCGATGTTGTTCTGGTTCAGCGCGGCCACGCAGATACGGCCGGTGTCCAGGGCGTAGATGCCGAACTCGTTGCGCAGGCGCATCACTTGTTCAACGCTCAGGCCGGAGTAGGAGAACATCCCGCTCTGACGGGCGACGAAGCTGAAGTCGTGCTGCGGGGCGGCCTTGGCCAGCATGTCGACCATCTGGTCGCGCATGCCGCGAATGCGCAGGCGCATTTCGGCCAGTTCGGCTTCCCACTGTGCCCGCAGCTCCGGGCTGTTGAGCACGGCGGCGACGATGCTGGCGCCATGGGTGGGCGGGTTGGAATAGTTGGTGCGGATCACGCGCTTGACCTGGGACAGCACACGGGCGCTTTCTTCTTTCGATTCGCTGACGATCGACAGGGCACCGACGCGCTCGCCGTACAGCGAGAACGACTTGGAGAACGAGCTGGAGGCAAAGAAGGTCAGCCCCGATTCGGCGAACAGGCGCACGGCCGCCGCGTCTTCGTCGATACCGGCGCCAAAGCCCTGGTAGGCCATGTCCAGGAACGGTACGTGGTTCTTGGCCTTGACCACGGCCAGCACGTTTTTCCAGTCTTCCGGGTTCAGGTCCACGCCGGTCGGGTTGTGGCAGCAGGCGTGCAGCACAACGATCGAGCGATCGGGCAGGGCGTTGAGGTCTTCCAGCAGGCCGCTGCGGTTCACGTCGTGGGTGGCGGCATCGTAGTAGCGGTAGTTCTGCACCGGGAAGCCGGCGGTTTCAAACAGGGCGCGGTGGTTCTCCCAGCTCGGGTCGCTGATGGCCACGACCGCGTCAGGCAGCAGTTGCTTGAGGAAGTCGGCACCGATCTTCAATGCGCCAGTGCCGCCCACGGCCTGGGCGGTGACGACGCGACCGGAGGCGATCAGCGGCGAATCCTTGCCGAACAGCAGGGTCTGCACAGCCTGGTCGTAGGCGGCGATGCCGTCGATCGGCAAGTAACCACGGGAAACGTGCTGAGCCACGCGAATCGTCTCGGCCTCGACCACGGCGCGCAGGAGTGGAATGCGCCCCTCCTCGTTGCAGTAAACACCTACACCCAGGTTGACCTTATTGGTACGGGTGTCGGCGTTGAAAGCTTCGTTGAGGCCCAGGATGGGATCGCGGGGTGCCAATTCGACAGCGGAAAACAGGCTCATTAGTGCGCGGCTCTGAATGGAGAATGAGGGGACGTGTGACGCTCCAGCCGAATGCACTAGAGCGGTGCACAAACGGGGAGCTAGTATAGAGGCCATCACCCGGCACGGCGACAGGCGATTCGGCTTTTAGGCTAAGTTTTTTCGATTTTTTTCGACCGTTAGTCTTCTCGCCGCGTCAAAGTCTTCAAGGCGTGTAGGACGTTCGTCTTGAAAGCGAAGGCATTCACCTCCACATTGTGTGCATCCCAGCTTTTTCCTCGGGCGACATCAGTCGTTTCGGTCTTTCTCGTTCCTGTCGCTGGCTGACAGGGGTGAATCCAGAGGTTATGTCATGTCTGAATTCCAGCTAGTCACCCGCTTCCAGCCCGCCGGCGATCAGCCGGAAGCCATCCGCCTGATGGTCGAAGGCATCGAGGCCGGGCTGGCGCACCAGACGTTGCTCGGTGTGACCGGCTCGGGCAAGACCTTCAGCATTGCCAACGTGATCGCCCAGGTACAGCGCCCGACCCTGGTCCTGGCGCCGAACAAGACCCTGGCGGCGCAACTGTACGGTGAGTTCAAGGCGTTTTTCCCGAACAACGCCGTGGAGTACTTCGTGTCCTACTACGACTACTACCAGCCCGAGGCCTACGTGCCATCGTCGGACACCTTCATCGAGAAGGACGCCTCGATCAACGACCACATCGAACAGATGCGCCTGTCGGCGACCAAGGCGCTGCTCGAGCGCAAGGACGCGATCATCGTCACCACGGTGTCGTGCATCTACGGCCTGGGCAGCCCGGAAACCTACCTGAAGATGGTGCTGCACGTGGATCGCGGCGACAAACTCGACCAGCGCGCCTTGCTGCGGCGCCTGGCGGACTTGCAGTACACCCGCAACGACATGGATTTTGCCCGGGCGACCTTCCGGGTGCGGGGCGATGTCATTGACATCTACCCGGCGGAATCGGACCTGGAAGCGATCCGCATCGAGCTGTTCGACGATGAAGTGGAGAGTCTTTCGGCGTTCGATCCGCTGACCGGCGAAGTGATCCGCAAGTTGCCACGCTTCACCTTCTACCCCAAGAGCCACTACGTGACGCCGCGGGAAACCCTGCTGGACGCCATCGAGGGGATCAAGGCCGAGTTGCAGGAGCGCCTGGAGTACCTGCGTTCGAACAACAAGCTGGTGGAAGCCCAGCGTCTGGAGCAACGGACCCGGTTCGACCTGGAGATGATCCTGGAGCTGGGCTACTGCAACGGCATCGAAAACTACTCGCGTTACCTGTCGGGCCGTCCGGCAGGTGCGCCGCCGCCGACCTTGTATGACTATCTGCCGGCCGATGCCTTGCTGGTGATCGACGAGTCCCACGTCAGCGTGCCCCAGGTCGGCGCGATGTACAAAGGCGACCGTTCGCGCAAGGAAACCCTGGTGGAATACGGTTTCCGCTTGCCTTCGGCGCTGGATAACCGGCCGATGCGCTTCGACGAATGGGAAAGCGTGAGCCCGCAGACGATTTTTGTCTCGGCCACCCCTGGCAACTACGAAGCCGAGCATGCCGGGCGGGTGGTCGAGCAGGTGGTGCGACCGACCGGGCTGGTGGACCCGCAAGTCGAGGTGCGTCCGGCGCTGACCCAGGTGGACGATCTGCTCTCGGAAATCAGCAAGCGCGTGGCCGTGGAGGAGCGGGTGTTGGTCACCACGCTGACCAAGCGCATGGCCGAAGACCTCACCGATTACCTGGCCGATCATGGCGTGCGGGTGCGTTACCTGCACTCGGACATCGACACGGTGGAGCGGGTCGAGATCATCCGCGACCTGCGCCTGGGCACCTTCGATGTGCTGGTGGGCATCAACCTGCTGCGCGAAGGCCTCGACATGCCGGAAGTGTCGCTGGTGGCGATTCTCGACGCCGACAAGGAAGGTTTCCTGCGCTCCGAACGCTCGTTGATCCAGACCATCGGTCGCGCGGCGCGTAACCTGAACGGCCGGGCGATTCTGTACGCTGACCGCATTACCGGCTCCATGGAGCGGGCCATCGGCGAGACCGAGCGCCGTCGCGACAAGCAGATCGCCTTCAACCTGGCCAATGGCATCACCCCCAAGGGCGTGTTCAAGGATGTCGCCGACATCATGGAAGGCGCCACCGTGCCAGGCTCGCGCAGCAAAAAACGCAAGGGCATGGCCAAGGCGGCCGAAGAGAGCGCCCGCTACGAGGCCGAACTGCGCTCCCCAAGCGAGATCACCAAGCGTATCCGTCAATTGGAAGAGAAAATGTACCAGCTTGCCCGGGACCTGGAGTTCGAAGCGGCGGCGCAATTGCGTGATGAGATTGGCAAGTTGCGGGAGCGGTTGTTGGCTGTCTGAGGTTGTGTGGCGACCTTAAGGGCCTCATCGCGAGCAAGCTCGCTCCCACAAGTTCGATCGAGTCGCCCAATGATCCCTTGTGGGAGCGAGCTTGCTCGCGATGGGCGCGACTCGGTCTGACGACTGGCCACACAAATCCCGCTCTCACTGGAGCCCGCCCGCCATCGCCTGTTACCATTCGCCCCCTGTTCGATCTTCGCTTTTATATTCTTTCCGAGACATGCCATGACCACCGTCCGCACCCGCATCGCGCCTTCGCCCACTGGCGATCCCCATGTCGGCACCGCCTACATCGCTTTGTTCAACTATTGCTTTGCCAAGCAGCACGGCGGCGAGTTCATCCTGCGGATCGAGGACACCGACCAGTTGCGTTCGACCCGCGAGTCCGAGCAACAGATCTTCGATGCCTTGCGCTGGTTGGGAATCGACTGGAGCGAAGGCCCGGACGTCGGCGGCCCGCACGGTCCGTACCGCCAGAGCGAGCGTGGCGACATCTACAAGCAGTATTGCCAGCAGTTGGTGGACATGGGGCATGCGTTCCCGTGTTTCTGCACCGCCGAAGAGCTGGACCAGATGCGCGCCGAGCAAATGGCCCGCGGCGAAACCCCGCGCTATGACGGCCGGGCGCTGCTGCTGTCCAAGGAAGAAGTCGCTCGTCGCCTGGCGGCCGGCGAGCCCCATGTGATCCGCATGAAAGTGCCGAGCGAAGGCGTCTGCGTGGTGCCGGACATGCTGCGTGGCGATGTCGAGATCCCGTGGGATCGCATGGACATGCAAGTGCTGATGAAGACCGACGGCCTGCCGACGTACTTCCTGGCCAACGTGGTCGACGATCACCTGATGGGCATCACCCACGTATTGCGCGGTGAAGAATGGCTGCCGTCGGCGCCGAAACTGATCCTGCTCTACGAATACTTCGGCTGGGAACAACCGCAGCTGTGCTACATGCCGCTGCTGCGTAACCCGGACAAGAGCAAGCTGTCCAAGCGCAAGAACCCGACCTCGGTGACGTTCTACGAGCGCATGGGCTTCATGCCCGAGGCGATGCTCAACTACCTGGGGCGCATGGGCTGGTCGATGCCGGACGAGCGCGAGAAGTTCTCGCTGCATGAAATGGTCGAGCATTTCGACCTGTCGCGGGTCTCCCTGGGCGGGCCGATCTTCGACATCGAGAAGCTGTCGTGGCTCAACGGCCAGTGGCTGCGGGACCTGCCGGTGGAAGAGTTCGCCGCACGTGTGCAGAAGTGGGCGTTGAACCCTGAGTACATGATGAAGATCGCGCCCCATGTGCAGGGCAGGGTAGAGACCTTCAGCCAGATCGCCCCGCTGGCCGGCTTCTTCTTTGCCGGTGGCGTGACGCCGGACGCGAAGCTGTTCGAGTCCAAGAAACTCTCCGGCGACCAGGTACGCCAGTTGATGCAACTGATCCTGTGGAAGCTCGAAAGCCTGCGTCAGTGGGAGAAGGACAGCATCACGGCGACCATCCAGGCCGTGGTCGAATCCTTGGAGTTGAAACTGCGCGATGCCATGCCGCTGATGTTCGCCGCCATTACCGGCCAGGCCAGTTCGGTGTCGGTGCTCGATGCGATGGAAATTCTCGGGCCGGACCTGACCCGTTTCCGCCTGCGCCAGGCCATCGATCTGCTCGGTGGCGTGTCGAAGAAGGAGAACAAGGAGTGGGAAAAACTGCTGGGCGCGATCGCGTAAGCGCTCGATGAGGCAGGACATACCCCGGTTTTCCGGGGTTTGTCGGTAAGTGATTGTTATCCCGGCAAAAAATTTTCATATTTGTTGAAAATAAATTTGACAGCCCTCCGATACGCCCTTAAGATTCGCCCCGTCCTCAGCGATGAGGGGCTATAGCTCAGCTGGGAGAGCGCTTGCATGGCATGCAAGAGGTCGACGGTTCGATCCCGTCTAGCTCCACCAATTTACACTTCAAGGTCTGGCCACACCGGCCTTGAAGCGATCAACACTCAACGTTGATCAGTTGTATAGAAGGGTTTGCGTCCCCTTCGTCTAGTGGCCTAGGACACCGCCCTTTCACGGCGGTAACAGGGGTTCGAGTCCCCTAGGGGACGCCAGTTTTACAGAAGCGATGTTGCAAGATGTCGCTCCGCCGCGAGGCGAAAAATCCGGGGCTATAGCTCAGCTGGGAGAGCGCTTGCATGGCATGCAAGAGGTCGACGGTTCGATCCCGTCTAGCTCCACCAATTACAGGTTCAAGGTTTGGCCACACCGGCCTTGAATCGATCAGTTCTCAGCGCTGATCAAGTTAGAAGGTTTGTGTCCCCTTCGTCTAGTGGCCTAGGACACCGCCCTTTCACGGCGGTAACAGGGGTTCGAGTCCCCTAGGGGACGCCACGATTACCCGCTCTGCGGGATTTTATAAGGGTCATTCAATTCTTGAATGGCCCTTTTGTTTGTCTGGCGTTTGGCCAATTCCCTTATCCTTTGAAAAAGTCTTCTGACCAGCGGTGAAAATTTCCGCTTGCGGAAAATTATTACATGGATAATATTTCAGTCGTAATATTCGGAGGCGACGATGAGCGATAAAAAGGCACAAACCCGTGAACGCATTCTCAAGGCCGCCAGCGATGCGCTGATCCAGCGTGGGCCGGCGGAACCGAGCGTGGGCGAGGTGATGGGCGCAGCCGGGCTGACGGTGGGCGGCTTTTACGCCCATTTCGAAAGCAAGGATGCCTTGATGCTGGAGGCCTTCAAGCAATTGCTCAATCGGCGCCGCGGCATGATCGCCGATATGGACGGTGAGCTGACAGGTGAGGAGCGGCGGGCGTTGGTCGCCGCGTTCTATCTGTCCCGAAAGCATCGCGACTCCACCGAGCAAGCCTGCCCGATTCCGGCGTCGGTCGGCGAACTCGGGCGACTGCCGGATGCGTTTCGTGAGGTGCTCAATGAGCATATCGAGTTGATGGTCGCGCAATTGGCGGCCAGCCCGGAGGACGCCGACAAGGCACTGGCCGACATCGCCTTGATGGTCGGTGGCCTGGCCCTGGCGCGGGCATTGGGCCCGGGAGAGTTATCGGATCGTTTGCTGCGCGCCGCCAAGTCGGCGGTGCGTTGAGCTGAGGCGCGAGCCCTGGAGATGAGCGATGGACAGGTTGAGCTGGATACGTAGTGTCAATGGCACGCTTGGCTGGGTGGCTCCACGCCTGGTGGCGAAGCAGATGCGTTCGCTGTTCATGCGCCCTCGAAACTTGCCGCCACGGGATTGGGAACTGCCGTTGCTGGCCACGTCCGAGCGTATCACCTTGCGTTTCGGTCTCTCGGCCTTGCGCTGGGGCAAAGGCCCGGCGGTCTTGTTGATGCACGGTTGGGAAGGGCGGCCGACCCAGTTCGCGGCGCTGATCACGGCCCTGGTGGGCGCTGGTTACACGGTCGTGGCGCTGGACGGTCCGGCCCACGGCCGTTCGCCAGGTCGCGAGGCGAATGTCCTGTTGTTCGCCAGGGCCATGCTCGAAGCCGCCGCCGAGCTGCCGCCGTTGCAGGCGGTGATCGGGCATTCCATGGGCGGTGCCAGCGCCATGCTGGCGGTCCAGTTGGGGTTGCGTACCGAGACGCTGGTCAGCATCGCCGCGCCCGCTCGCATTCTTGGGGTGCTGCGCGGTTTCTCCCGGATGATGGGCCTGCCGCCCAAGGCGCGTTCGGCCTTCATTCGCCAGGTGGAAAGCGACGTGGGCATGCCCGCCTCGAAGATGGATGTGGCGCATTACCAATTGGACGTGCCGGGGTTGATCGTCCATGCCGAGGACGACACATCGGTCTCGGTCAAGGAGTCGCAATTGATTCATGACGCCTGGTTCGACAGTCGGCTGCTGCGACTGCCACAGGGCGGACATCAGCGGGTGCTGGCCGATCCTCGGGTCATTGATGGGGTGTTATCACTGTTGGCCGGTCGCAGCCTGCAAGCGCGGCAATCGGCTTGAGCGGTGGGAGCAAGGCTTGCCCGCGATGGCGGTCGAGCTAGGATCCGTTACACTGCCCCGATCCAAATTCGACCGGGAGAGGGGCATGGGCTGGGATCGGGCAACGCCATTCATCATTGATCTTCAGGTCAATGCCGAAGACATCGACGGGCTGGGCCACGCCAACAACGCGGTATACGTCACCTGGCTCGAACGCTGTGCCTGGCGCCATTCCCAGCGCCTGGGGCTGGATCTGGTGGAGTATCGACGCCTGGACCGGGCCATGGCGGTGGTGCGGCATGAAATCGATTACCTGGCGGCCGCCTATGAAGGCGACGAACTGCAATTGGCGACCTGGATCGTCGACTGGGACCAGCGCCTGAAAATGACCCGGCATTTCCAGTTGGTCCGTCCCAGCGACAACGCCACGTTGCTGCGGGCCCAGACCACTTTCGTCTGCATCGAACTGTCCACTGGCCGGCCCAAGCGCATGCCCCAGGAATTCATCGAGGGGTATGGCCCCGCCCTGGAACCGTCCGGCATCCTCGTGGACTGACCCAGCGCCATCGCGAGCAAGCTCGGCTCCCACAGGGATTGGTGGTGGACTTAGATTCCATGAACGCCCTGGAGCCCGTGTGGGAGCGAGCTTGCTCGCGATAGCGGCGATACATTCAACATTTGCGCAAGCTGACCCACCGCCATCGCGAGCAAGCTCGGTTCCCACAGGGATTGGTGGTGAATTCCGATGTCATGGGCAAAATCCGGTAAACTGCCGCACGTTTTTTCGTTGAGTGTGTGTTTCCATGCAAATTGCCCTGGCGCCCATGGAGGGGTTGGTCGACAACATCCTGCGGGACGTCCTGACCCGTGTTGGCGGTATCGACTGGTGTGTCACCGAGTTCATCCGCGTCAACGATCGTCTGCTCACGCCGGCCTATTTCCATAAGCTCGCCCCTGAGCTGCTGAGCGGTGCCCAGACCGCTGCCGGCGTGCCGTTGCGGGTGCAGTTGCTCGGCTCCGATCCGGTGTGCCTGGCGGAAAACGCGGCGTTGGCGTGCGAGTTGGGCTCAGAGGTGATCGACCTCAATTTCGGTTGCCCGGCCAAGACCGTGAACAAATCCCGGGGCGGCGCAGTGTTGCTCAAGGAGCCGGAACTGCTCAACGAAATCGTCGAACACGTGCGCCGCGCGGTGCCGAAACACATCCCCGTCACCGCCAAGATGCGCCTGGGTTTCGATAGCCCGGACGGCGCCCTGGTCTGTGCCACGGCGTTGGCCGAAGGCGGCGCGGCGCACATCGTGGTGCATGCGCGGACCAAGGTCGATGGCTACAAGCCTCCGGCCCATTGGGAGTGGATCCCCCGCGTGCAAGAAGTGGTCAAGGTGCCGGTGTTCGCCAATGGCGATATCTGGAGCGTGGAGGATTGGCGCCGTTGCCGCGAAATCAGCGGTGTCGAAGACATCATGCTTGGTCGCGGCCTCGTTTCCCGCCCTGACCTGGCCCGGCAGATCGCCGCCGCCCGTGCTGGCGAGGACGTGGTCGAGATGTCCTGGGCCGAGTTGCAGCCGATGCTCCATGATTTTTGGCAGCAAGTGGTCGAACAGTTGACGCCGCGCCAGGCCCCGGGCCGGTTGAAGCAGTGGCTGGCGATGCTGACCCGCAATTACCCCGAAGCGGTGGAGCTGTTTACCGCGCTACGCCGGGAAACCGACCTGGACGCGGTGGGGCATTTATTGGATGTTCAGCGCACTGAAGCGGCCTGAAAAAAATTCGAAAAAACCTCTTGAAAAGTTTTTGACGGACCCTAGATAGGGGTTACGCGATGCCGAATTCGGGTCGCGGAGACAAAAAAACTTGCTGAATTTTTCAGGAGATTTGAATCATGAGTACTGCATTTTCGCTGGCCCCTCTGTTCCGTTCCTCGGTAGGCTTCGATCGCTTCAACGACTTGTTCGAAACCGCCCTGCGCAACGAACCAGGCAGCAGCTATCCACCCTACAACGTGGAAAAACATGGTGATGACGAATACCGCATCGTGGTCGCCGCCGCCGGGTTCCAGGAAGAAGACCTGGACCTGCAAGTGGAAAAAGGTGTGCTGACCATCAGTGGCGGCAAGCGTGAAGCCAGCAACGACAGCGTCACCTTCCTGCACCAGGGCATTGCCCAGCGTGCGTTCAAGCTGTCCTTCCGGTTGGCCGATCATATCGAGATCAAGTCCGCCGGCCTGCGTAACGGTCTGTTGAGCATCGACCTGTTGCGAGTGGTTCCGGAAGAGGCGAAAGCCAAGCGCATCCCGATCAACGGTGCGCAGCAGCAACCCGCGCTGCAAAACTGATGCATCGCAACTGAAAAAGGGCGCCTTATGGCGCCCTTTTTCATATCTGTGGGGGGCTCCCACTATGGCAACAACCGCTCAAACGCCTCCAGCGGCAACGGCCGGCTGTGCAGGTAACCCTGGTACAAATGGCAATCAAGCCCTTGCAAAAAATGCAATTGCTCCAGGGTCTCCACGCCTTCGGCGATCATTACCAGGTTGAGGCTGCGGGCCATGGCGACGATGGCGCGGATGATTTCGGCGTCGTTGGGGTCGCTGGTGGCGTCGCGCACGAATGACTGGTCGATTTTCAGCGTGTCCACCGGCAGGCGCTTGAGGTAGGTCAGTGACGAATAACCGGTGCCGAAATCGTCCATGGCGAAGCTCACCCCCAGCTTCTTGAGCCGGCGCATCTTGGCGATGGTGTCGTCCAGGTTCTGGATCACGATACCTTCGGTGATCTCCAGTTTCAGCAGCGAGCAGGGCAGGCCGTGGGCGGCCAGGCTGTTTTCGATGCGTTCGACGAAGTCGCTCTGGCGGAATTGTCGTGGGCTGATGTTCACGCACAGGCTGAATCGCTGCGGATCGATCTTGCCCTTGGCGATCAGTTGCTTGAAGCCGTCGCAGGCTTCATCGAGGATCCAGGTCCCGACTTCGAGGATCAGGCCACTGTCCTCCAGCACTTTGATGAATTCGTTGGGCGATTGGGCGCCGAGGTCCGGGTGATGCCAGCGCACCAAGGCTTCGGCGCCGATGATGCGGTTGTCCCGGGCATCGACCTGAGGCTGGAAATGCACGCTGAACTCGCCACGGGCCAGGGCCAGGCGCAGGTCGGTTTCCATGCGCAACCGTTCGCTGGCGGCTTTTTGCATGGTGGTGTGGAACATCTGCGAGGTGTTGCGTCCCGAGTCCTTGGCGCGATACAGCGCAATGTCGGCGCGCTTGAGCAAATCGGTGGGGGTGGAGCCGTGGTCGGGGATCAACGCGATACCGATGCTCGGCGTGACCTGCAGTCGCTGGCCATCGAGAAACATCGGTTCCGAGAGCAGTTCACGCAGGGTGTCGGCCAGGGCCTGCACTTGCTTGCTGACCTCGCTGCGCGAGCCCTCCAGGCCGCTGAGCAGCACCACGAACTCATCGCCACCCAGTCGCGCCACGGTGTCTTCCAGGCGTACGCTGGCTTCCAGGCGTGCAGTGATGATTTTCAGTACGGTGTCGCCCACCGGGTGACCGAGGGAATCGTTGATGTGCTTGAAGTGGTCCAGGTCGAGAAACAGCAGGGCGCCGCGCAAGTTGTGACGCTTGAGCAGGGCGATCTGCTGGCTCAGGCGGTCCATCAGCAAGGCCCGGTTGGGCAGGTTGGTCAGCGAGTCGTGGTAGGCCAGGTGGCGGATCTGGGCTTCGGCATTGCGCAGCAGGCTCACGTCTCGGGCGGTCAGCAGCAGGCACTCGGTTTCATTGAGGGTGATGGGCTCGACCGAGACCTCCACCGTGAGGATTTCCCCACGTTTATTGCGCCCGAGCATCTCTTGGTGGTGCACACGGCCCTTGAGTTGCAATTCGGCCAGCAGGGCGGCGCGCTGTTTTTCTTCGGCCCAGATCCCTACCTCGTAGACCGTATGCCCTATCACTTCGTCGGCGCGGTAGCCGGTCAACCGGCAGAAGCCGTCGTTGACCTCAAGGTAGCGACCGCTTTGGTGTTCGGTGATGGTGATGGCGTCGGGGCTGGAATGAAACGCCTTGGCGAATTTCTCTTCACTGGCCTTGAGGGCGGCTTCGGAGCGTTGCTGCTGCGTGATGTCGCGCAAGGTCGTGACGATGCACGGCTGGTTGCCGACGTTGATTTGCCGGCTGGAAATCACACAGGTCAATGGCTGGCCGTTCTTGTGGTGAACGACGATGGCGACATTGTTCAGCGATTGTTCGCGGATCACCCGTTCGATGCGTTGCAGACTGCTGCCCGAGCCACCCCAGAGGCCGATTTCGTCGGCGCTGAGGCCAATCACGTCGTTGGTGGTCCAGCCAAAGGTCTGGGTGAAACTGGAGTTGATCTCGAGGAAGCGCCCGCTGTCCTGGTGGGTGACGCAGATCGGGTCGGGACTGACCTGGAACAGCGTGGCGAACTTCTCTTCCGAGGCGGCCAGGCTTTGTTCGCGCTCCACCTGGTCGGTGATGTCCAGCAAGGTCCCGGCCATGCGCAAGGGGCTGCCGTCGTCGTTGCGGTAGAGGCGGGCGCGGCTTTCCAGGTAGCGCGAGGTGCCGTCGGGCAGTTGTACGCGGTAGGTCAATTGATAGTTGCCCGCCGGGCCTTCCCGCAGGCTGCGATAGGCGTTGCGCATGTTGTTGCGTTCTTCTGTGGGAACCCCCTCGAAAAACGCATCGAATGATTCGTGGAACGGCTTGGGTTCCAGGCCATGGAGCTGCGCGGCCCGGGCCGAGCCGTAGAGCATGCCGCTGGGAATGTGCCAGTCCCAGGTGCCCAGTTGCGCCGAGTCGAGGGCCAGGTCCAGGCGTTCCTGGCTGTCCTTGAGGGCCTGTTCGGCGAGCTTGCGCTCGGAGGTGTCGAGGAACGTGCTCAGCAGGTACGGCTGGCCTTCGAGCTCGACTTTCTGCGCGCTCAGAATGCCGCTATGAATCTGGCCGTTGCTGGCCCGGAACTCCACCTCCATGCTGACCAGCTCGCCCTTGGCCTTGGTTGCCTCCACCAGCTTCGCCCGCTGCCTGGGGTCAACCCACAGGCCCAGCTCCAGGGTGGTACGGCCGATCACGTCATGCACCGGCCAACCGAACAGGCTTTCGAAATACTGGTTGGCCTCGCTGATCAGCCCGTCTTCCTGGCGGGTCAGCAAGACCATGTTCGGGCACAGATGAAAGAGCGTGGCGAAGCGTTTTTCCGAGCTGCGCAGCGCCTGTTCCCGCTCGCGCTGATGGGTGATTTCACGAATCACCCCGATCATGCGCGGCCGACCGTGCTTGTCGGGTAGCACGCTGCCACTGATTTCCAGCCAGTGCAGGCTGCCGTCGGGCCAGACGATGCGATGATGCATCGCCTGTTCCACCGGCGCTCCGGCCACTGCCGCGTGAAAGGCGCGCACGGCCCTGGCTCGGTCTTCGGGCAGCAGCAGGTCGAGGTAGTCCACGTCCGCCGGCAACGGTTGGCGCGGATCGAAGCCGAACAACGCCTGGGTGCCGCGGGACCAGCTGATCTGGCCGCTGTCGATGTCCCACGACCAAGCGCCCAGCCGCGCACCGTTCAGGGCGGCCAGCAACTGTGGCGCGCTGTCCCAGCTTTGCTCGGACCGCTTCGGGTCGAGCGCCTGAATGCGCGGCAGGGGCGGGAGATGGTCAGCAGGTTTGGGCATTTCTAGCGAGCCTTGAGCGGTTTTGGGCATTAAGCACAAGCATTCAAGGCCCTACAGGCGCGGCACAACCTATGCCTTTGTCCCTGGCAAATCGATTTGTGCGTCCAGTAAGGCCATGAAAGCCCGTGCGGCATTCGATAGCGTCCGTTCGGTGTGCAAGATATAGCCTAGCTGGCGACTGAGCTGTATGCCCGGCAAAGGAATGCGCGCGACCTGTTCATCGAGCATGGTGCGCGGCAGAACGCTCCAGGCCAGGCCGATGGAAACCATCATCTTTATGGTTTCCAGATAATTCGTGCTCATGGCGATGTTAGGCGTCAGGCCCTGGGCCTCGAACAACCGTTGCACGATGTGATGGGTAAAGGTGTTGCCCCCCGGGAACACCGCCGGATGCAAGGCAATGTCCGCCAGGCTCACCGCGCTGTTTTCCAGCAACGCATGCTCCGGGGCGACCACGAAATCCAGGGGGTCGTCCCACACTGGCGTGGCCCGTACCAGTGTGTGGGGTTCGGGGGCGAGGGTGATGACGGCCAGTTCCGCCCGGCCATGGAGGATTTCTTCGTAGGCCACTTCCGAATCCAGGAACTGGATATCCAGCGCCACCTGGGGATAACGCCGGGTGAACTCGCGCAATAAAGGTGGCAAGCGGTGCAGGCCAATGTGGTGGCTGGTGGCGAGCGTCAGGCGCCCGGTCACCTCGCCGGTCAGGTTGGTCAGGGCGCGGCGGGTGTCGTCCAGCACGTTGAGGATCTGGTAGGCCCTCGGCAACAGGGCCCGGCCGGCCTCGGTCAGGCCCACTTCACGGCCCAGGCGGTCGAACAGGCGCACCTTGAGTTGTTGTTCGAGGCCGGCAATGCGCTTGCTGATGGCCGGCTGGGTCAGGTGCAGGCGTTCGCCGGCGCCGGAGAAACTGCCCGTCTCGGCGATGGCAATAAAAGCATTGAGGTTGGCGAGGTCCATGGCGGTTCCGGTCGGATTCCAGTTGGTTATGCAAAGTATGAAAAATATGAATTTGAGTTATTTAATGTAACCCCATAGGATCAGCCTCACAAGCCAAGGGGTTATTGATTCGTTCAAGGCCCGGGGCATAGAAACAAGCTGATGAGGAAACCGTCTGATGGCCGGCAAAACGCTCTACGACAAGCTCTGGGATTCGCATTTGGTCAAGCAGCGCGACGATGGCTCGGCGCTGATCTACATCGACCGTCACATCATTCACGAAGTGACGTCGCCGCAAGCCTTCGAAGGCCTGCGCCTGGCCGGGCGCAAGCCGTGGCGCATCGATGCCAACATCGCGACCCCGGACCACAACGTACCGACCACGCCGGAGCGCAAGGGCGGCATCGAAGCCATTGCCGACCAGGTCTCGCGCTTGCAGGTCCAGACCCTCGACGATAACTGTGACGAATACGGCATCGTCGAATTCAAGATGAACGATGTGCGCCAAGGCATCGTCCACGTCATCGGCCCGGAGCAGGGCGCGACCTTGCCTGGCATGACCGTGGTCTGCGGCGACTCGCACACCTCGACCCACGGTGCGTTCGGCGCTTTGGCCCATGGCATCGGCACGTCCGAGGTCGAGCACGTGCTCGCCACCCAGTGCCTGGTGGCCAAGAAAATGAAAAACATGCTGGTGCGCGTCGAAGGCAAGTTGCCGTTCGGCGTGACCGCCAAGGACATCGTCCTGGCCGTGATCGGCAAGATCGGCACCGCCGGCGGTAACGGCCATGCCATCGAGTTCGCCGGCAGCGCGATCCGCGACTTGTCCGTCGAAGGCCGCATGACCATTTGCAACATGTCCATCGAGGCCGGTGCCCGCGTCGGCCTGGTGGCCGCCGATGAAAAAACCGTGGAATACGTCAAGGGCCGTCCGTTCTCGCCCAAAGGCGCGGAATGGGACATGGCGGTCGAGGCCTGGAAAGACCTGGTCTCCGATGCCGATGCCAAGTTCGACACGGTGGTCGAGCTCGACGCGACGCAGATCAAGCCGCAAGTCAGCTGGGGTACCTCCCCGGAAATGGTCTTGGCCGTGGACCAGAACGTGCCGGATCCGGCCAAGGAAATGGACCTGGTCAAGCGCGACTCCATCGTCCGTGCCTTGAAGTACATGGGCTTGAGCGCCAACCAGGCGATCACCGACATCCAACTTGATCGCGTGTTCATCGGCTCCTGCACCAACTCGCGGATCGAAGACCTGCGCGCCGCGGCGGTGATCGCCAAGGGCCGCAAGGTGGCCTCGACCATCAAGCAGGCCATCGTGGTGCCGGGCTCGGGCCTGGTGAAGGCCCAGGCCGAAGCGGAAGGGCTGGACAAGATTTTCCTCGAGGCCGGTTTCGAATGGCGTGAGCCGGGCTGCTCGATGTGCCTGGCGATGAACCCTGACCGCCTGGAGTCCGGCGAGCATTGCGCCTCCACCTCCAACCGTAACTTCGAAGGCCGTCAGGGCGCCGGTGGCCGTACGCACCTGGTGAGCCCGGCCATGGCCGCCGCGGCGGCCGTCAACGGCCGTTTCGTCGACGTCCGCGAATTGATCTGAAGGAGCGCAGCATGAAAGCTTTTACCCAGCACACCGGTCTTGTCGCGCCTTTGGATCGTGCCAACGTCGACACCGACCAGATCATTCCCAAGCAATTCCTGAAGTCCATCAAGCGCACCGGTTTCGGCCCGAACCTGTTCGACGAATGGCGCTACCTGGATGTCGGCCAGCCGTACCAGGACAACTCCAAGCGGCCGTTGAACAAGGATTTCGTGCTCAACGCCGAGCGTTACCAAGGCGCCAGCGTGTTGCTGGCCCGGGAGAACTTCGGCTGCGGTTCGAGCCGCGAGCACGCGCCATGGGCCCTGGAAGAGTACGGTTTCCGCAGCATCATCGCGCCGAGCTACGCCGACATCTTCTTCAACAACAGCTTCAAGAACGGCTTGCTGCCGATCATCCTCAGCGATGCTGACGTGGATGAGCTGTTCCAGCAGGTCGAGGCCAACCCTGGCTACCAACTGCAGATCGACCTGGCCGCCCAGACGGTGACCCGTCCCGATGGCAAGGTGCTGGGTTTTGAGATCGATGCGTTCCGCAAGCACTGCCTGCTCAACGGCTTGGATGACATCGGCCTGACCCTGCAGGACGGCGAGGCGATTGCCGCGTTCGAGGCCAGGCACCGGGCGAGCCAGCCTTGGTTGTTTCGCGATGCTTGATGGATTGATGTAGGCAGTACCGGCTTCATCGCGAGCAAGCTCGCGCCCACAGGTGTTTTGTGAACACCCAAAATCCCCTGTGGGAGCGAGCTTGCTCGTGATGGGGGCCGCCCAGGCAATAAAAAACCATAAGGACATCCCATGACCAACACCGCCCACAGTCAGGTTGTACAAAAGCAATTCGGTGAACAGGCTTCGGCCTATCTGAGCAGTGCCGTGCACGCCCAGGGCGCCGAGTTCGCGCTGCTACAGGCTGCGTTGGCCGGTCGTGGCGATGCCCGTGTGCTGGACCTGGGCTGTGGCGCCGGTCATGTGAGTTTCCACGTGGCGCCCCTGGCCGGTGAAGTGGTGGCCTACGATCTGTCCCAACAGATGTTGGATGTTGTGACCGCGGCAGCGGCCGAGCGTGGCCTGGACAACATCAGCACGGTACGGGGCGCCGCCGAGCGCCTGCCGTTCGCCGACGCTGAGTTCGACTTCGTGTTCAGCCGTTATTCGGCGCATCATTGGAGCGACCTGGGCCTGGCGTTGCGGGAAGTGCGACGGGTGCTCAAGCCGGGCGGGGTGATGGCGTTCATCGACATCCTGTCGCCGGGTACGCCGTTGCTGGACACCTACTTGCAAAGCATCGAAGTGCTGCGCGATACCAGCCATGTGCGCGATTATTCGGCCGGCGAGTGGTTGCGCCAGGTCAGCGAAGCGGGGTTGCACACCCGCAGCACCTCGCGCCAGCGCCTGCGCCTGGAGTACCACTCCTGGGTCGAACGCATGCGTACGCCCGAGGTGATGCGCGGGGCGATTCTCCAGCTGCAGCGTTCGATGGGCGATGAAGTGCGAGAATATTTTGAGATTGAGGCCGATGGTTCGTTCAGTACAGATGTACTGGTGCTGTGGGCCGAGCGATAGCATTTTTCCCGGCCAGGCCTTGGGTGCGCAACCCAGGCCCGTGTCGACAGAGCAAACGAGGAAAGCATGAGCAAGCAGATTCTGATTCTCCCAGGTGACGGCATCGGCCCGGAAATCATGGCCGAGGCGGTCAAGGTCCTGGAGCTGGCGAACGACAAGTATGGCCTGGGCTTCGAACTCAGCCACGACGTGATCGGCGGCGCCGCCATCGACAAGCACGGCGTGCCCCTGGCCGACGAAACCCTGGACCGTGCCCGTGCCGCCGATGCCGTGCTGCTGGGCGCCGTGGGCGGCCCGAAATGGGACAAGATCGAACGCGACATCCGCCCTGAGCGCGGCCTGCTGAAGATTCGCGCGCAACTGGGCCTGTTCGGCAACCTGCGGCCGGCGATTCTTTATCCGCAACTGGCCGATGCGTCGAGCCTGAAGCCGGAAATCGTCTCGGGCCTGGACATCCTCATCGTGCGTGAGCTGACCGGCGGTATCTACTTCGGTGCCCCGCGTGGCACCCGTGAGCTGGATAATGGCGAGCGCCAGGCCTATGACACCCTGCCGTACAGCGAAAGCGAAATCCGCCGTATCGCCCGGGTCGGCTTCGACATGGCCCGTGTGCGTGGCAAGAAGCTGTGTTCGGTGGACAAGGCCAACGTGCTGGCTTCCAGCCAACTGTGGCGTGAAGTGGTCGAGCAGGTGGCCAAGGATTACCCGGACATCGAGCTGAGCCACATGTACGTCGACAACGCCGCCATGCAACTGGTGCGTGCGCCCAAGCAGTTCGACGTGATCGTCACCGACAACATGTTCGGCGACATCCTGTCCGACGAAGCGTCGATGCTCACCGGTTCCATCGGCATGCTGCCGTCGGCCTCCCTGGACGCCAACAACAAGGGCATGTACGAGCCGTGCCACGGTTCGGCGCCGGACATCGCCGGGCAGGGCATTGCCAACCCGTTGGCGACCATCCTGTCGGTGTCGATGATGCTGCGCTACAGCTTCAACTTGAACGATGCCGCCGACGCGATCGAAAAAGCCGTCAGCGTGGTCCTGGACCAAGGCTTGCGCACCGGTGATATCTGGTCGCAAGGTTGTACCAAAGTCGGTACGCAGCAAATGGGCGATGCAGTAGTCGCCGCGCTGCGGAATCTGTAATCTTTCGGGCCCACCGCTTCGACGGTGGCCCACTTTTGTATAGGTGTAGTTGCGATGAAACGTGTAGGTCTGATCGGTTGGCGCGGCATGGTCGGTTCCGTGCTCATGCAGCGAATGCTGGAAGAGCAGGATTTCGATCTCATTGAGCCGGTGTTTTTCACCACTTCCAATGTCGGTGGCCAGGGCCCGTCCGTGGGCAAGGACACCGGTGCGCTCAAGGATGCCTACAGCATCGAAGAGCTCAAGACCCTCGACGTGATCCTGACTTGCCAGGGTGGCGACTACACCAGCGAAGTGTTCCCCAAGCTGCGTGAAGCCGGCTGGCAGGGTTACTGGATCGACGCCGCCTCCAGCCTGCGTATGCAGGACGACGCGGTGATCATCCTCGACCCGGTCAACCGCAAGGTCATCGACCAGCAGCTGGACGCGGGCACCAAGAACTACATCGGCGGCAACTGCACCGTCAGCCTGATGCTGATGGGCCTGGGCGGCCTGTTCGAAGCCGGTCTGGTGGAGTGGATGAGCGCCATGACCTACCAGGCCGCGTCCGGTGCCGGCGCGCAGAACATGCGTGAGCTGATCAAGCAGATGGGCGCCACCCACGCCGCCGTCGCCGATGACCTGGCCAACCCGGCCAGTGCCATCCTCGACATCGACCGCAAGGTCGCCGAGGCGATGCGCAGCGATGCCTATCCGACCGAGAACTTTGGCGTACCGCTGGCCGGCAGCCTGATCCCCTGGATCGACAAGGAACTGCCCAACGGCCAGAGCCGGGAAGAGTGGAAGGCCCAGGCCGAAACCAACAAGATCCTCGGTCGCTTCAAGAGCCCGATCCCGGTGGATGGCATCTGCGTGCGCATCGGCGCCATGCGCTGCCACAGTCAGGCGCTGACCATCAAGCTGAACAAAGACGTGCCGATCGCCGACATCGAAGGGCTGATCAGCCAGCACAACCCTTGGGTCAAGCTGGTGCCGAACAATCGCGAAACCAGCATGCAGGAGCTGAGCCCGACCAAGGTCACCGGCACCCTGAATGTACCGGTGGGCCGTCTGCGCAAATTGAACATGGGGTCGCAGTTCGTCGGTGCCTTCACCGTCGGCGACCAGCTGCTGTGGGGCGCGGCCGAACCGCTGCGCCGCATGCTGCGGATCCTGCTCGAGCGTTGATCGATTGCTGCTGTGAAAGAACCCGTGCCTTGTGAGAGGCGCGGGTTTTTTATTGGGCGACAGTTGTGTGTCAGGGCTGGCCTCATCGCGAGCAAGCTCGCTCCCACATGGGATATTCAGTGATTGTAAAACCTGTGGGAGCGAGCTTGCTCGCGATGAGGCCAGTCCAGGCACTGCAAGTCCCCCAGCCAATTGCCTGCATACCCACCACCCGGTAAAGTGCCGCTCCCCACGTTTTACCTGAGGTAGACCCATGAGCCAGTCCTTTGATATTGCCGTGATCGGCGCCACCGGTACTGTCGGCGAAACCCTCGTCCAGATTCTCGAAGAGCGGGACTTCCCGGTTGGCAACCTGCACCTGCTGGCCAGCAGCGAATCGGCAGGCAGCTCGGTGATGTTTCGCGGCAAAAACGTGCGGGTGCGTGAGGTCGACGAGTTCGATTTCAGTAAAGTCCAACTGGTGTTCTTCGCCGCCGGCCCGGCGGTGACCCTGAGTTTTGCACCGCGGGCCACGGCGGCTGGCTGTGCGCTGATCGACCTGTCCGGGGCCTTGCCGCCCGAGCAGGCACCGCAGATCGTGCCGGAAGCCAACGTCCAGGTCCTGGCCGGCTTGGGCAAGCCGTTGCAGGTCAGCAGCCCCAGCGCATCGGCCACGGCCCTGGCGGTCGTGCTGGCGCCACTGCGCGAGTGCCTCGATCTGCAGCGCATCAGCCTGACCGCCAGCCTCGCGGTGTCGGCCCAGGGCCGCGTGGCCGTGAGCGAGCTGGCGCGCCAGACCGCCGAGCTGCTCAACGCCCGTCCGCTGGAACCGAAGTTCTTTGACCGGCAGATGGCGTTCAACCTGCTGGCCCAGGTCGGCGCTCCAGACGAGCAGGGCCATACGTCGCTGGAAAAGCGTCTGGTTCGTGAGTTGCGCCAGGTGCTGAACCAACCTTTGTTAAAGATTTCCGTCACTTGCATTCAAGCCCCGGTGTTTTTTGGCGATAGCTTTAGCGTGACCGTGCAGTCTGCGAACGCCGTCGACCTGGCCAAGGTCAACGCGGCCCTGGAAGCGGCGCCCGGTATCGAGCTGGTGGAGGCGGGCGACTACCCGACTGCGGTGGGTGATGCGGTGGGGCAGGATGTGGTCTACGTTGGTCGTGTGCGCGGTGGGATCGACGATCCGACGGAACTGAATATGTGGCTGACGTCAGATAACGTGCGCAAGGGCGCGGCGCTCAATGCCGTGCAGGTGGCTGAGTTGTTGATAAAAGACTTGCTGTAAAAGATACTTGGCATCAATTTGTCGAATGATTCTAGCTGGGCGCTATGCTTGGCCGGAGTGCTGAAGGCGAACATCCCTCTGGGGGACTTTCCCGGGGCATGAGTGAAATGATCGCGCGCACCGTCGTTTAGGGGCTGCGCGCAATGCCTTACGGCAGCGGCATCAATACCTTCTCGCTGGCCGAGGAATGTTCAAACAAAGGAAGAGGCTATGGTTCAAGTTCGCAAACTGGTGTTAGCAATAGCGGCCGCCTCGGCGCTGTCCTCCGGTATGGCGCAAGCGCTCGGGCTCGGGGAACTGACCCTGAAGTCGACGCCGAACCAGCCTCTGGTCGCCGAGATCGAGTTGCTCGACGTCCAGCAACTGACCGCCGCCGAAGTCGTGCCGAGCCTGGCCTCGCCCGACGATTTCGCCAAGGCCGGGGTCGACCGCCAGGCCTTTCTCAATGACCTGAGCTTCACCCCGGTGATCAACGCCAACGGCAAGAGTGTCCTGCGGGTCACGTCCAGCCGACCGCTGTCCGAGCCCATGGTCAAGTTCCTGGTGCAGGTGATGTGGCCCAACGGCCGTCTGCTGCGCGACTACAGCGTATTGCTCGATCCCTCCAAATTCTCGCCGCAGGCCGCCGACGCGGCCCGGGCAAAACCGCCCCAGGTCGTGGCCACGCCGGTCACCGGGGCCACCAAGCCTTCCCAATACACCACCACGCCGCGCGATACCCTGTGGGAAATCGCCGCCAAGGTGCGCAACGGCGGGTCGGTCCAGCAAACCATGCTGGCGATTCAGGCGTTGAACCCGAACGCGTTCATCAACGGCAACATCAACCTGCTCAAGACCGGCCAGGTGTTGCGCCTGCCGGATCCGGTGCAAAGCACGGCGTTGCCGCAGCCCCAGGCCATCGCCGAAGTGGCTGCGCAGAACGCCGCCTGGCGCTCGGGGCGTCGTACCGTGGCGGGTGCTGGCAAACAGCAGCTGGATGCCACCAAGCGTGGCCGTGGCGAAGGCGCGCCGGCACAGGCGGCCGGTCGCGACAACTTGAGCCTGGTGTCGGCCGATTCGGCGAAAGTGGGCGGCAAGGGCAAGGGCGCTGCTGGCGATGCCCAGGCGCTGACCAACAAGCTTGCGGTTACCCAGGAAAGCCTCGATTCGGCTCGTCGGGATAACGAAGAACTGAAAAGCCGCATGGCGGATCTGCAGAGCCAACTGGACAAACTGCAGCGCCTGATCGAGCTGAAGAACAATCAACTGGCCAAGATGCAGGCCGAAGGTGCCGCGGTTCCGCCTGCTGGCGAGGCGCCTGCGGCGATGTCCGCAGAGCTGACCCCTGCGCCAGCGGCACAGGCCCCGACGACTGCACCTGCTCCTGCGCCAGAAACGACCCCGGAAGCGACACCCCCTGCCGCACCGGTCGAGCCGACGCCTGTCGCGTCCAACGAGCAAAAATACAACGACCTGCTGACCAATCCGATCCTGCTGGGGTTGATTGGCGGCGGCGCGCTGCTTTTGCTGTTGCTGCTGTTGTTGCTCGCCCGTCGCCGCAAGGCCCAGCAGGAAGCGGAAAAACACTTGCGCATGGCCCGGGCCCTCGAGGAGGAGGCTGACTTCTCCCCGGAGCTCGATCTGCCCCCGAGCAGCTTCGAGGGCATTGATGTTCCACCACCTAGCGTAAAGCTTGAGCCAAAACCCGCGCCGGCCCCTGCGCCAGCCCCCAAGCCGGCCCCGGTGGTCGCGCCTGTGGTGGTCACGCCGCCTATCGCCGCGCCATTGGTGGCTCCGGCCGCCGATCGCTTCGACGACGTGCTGCCCCAGGCCCAGTCCCACATGGACCGCGGTCGCTTGAACCAGGCCGCTGACCTGCTCGAGCAGGGCATCAAGGCCGAACCCCAGCGCAGCGACCTGCGCCTGAAATTGATGGAAGTTTACGGCCAGCAGGGCGACCGCGACGCCTTTGTCGCCCAGGAACGCCAACTGGTGGCCAATGGCGACAACTTCGCCCAGGTCGAACAGCTGAAAAGCCGTTTCCCGGCCATGGTGGTCGCTACCGCCGCCGGCCTGGCCGCGGCGGCGGTGGCTGCAGAGCTGGACGCGCAGTACGTCAAGGACCTGCTGGAAGACAAGTCGCCCACCGACGAGGAGCTGGACAGCGCCTTCGACCTGAGCCTGGACGACCTGGAAGCTCCGGTCGCACCAGCGCCGGAGCCTGTCGCCGAGCTGGACGCGTTCCCGGAAGACGACGACCTGAGTTTCGAGTCGGTGCTCAAGCAGCAGACTGAAGCCAACGCGAGCTTGGACGACCTGTCGGAATTCGACCTGGACCTGGGGGCCGACGCGCCGACCCCGGTCCCGGCGCTCGATGACGAAGACTTCCTGCTGGACCTGGGTGATGATCTCAAGGGTCTGGACCTTCCAGCAGCCGAAACGCCGGCCCTGGACGATACGCCGGCCGACGATCTCGAGCTGCCGGCAGATTTTGACCTGTCCCTTGCCGACGAGATGGATGTCCATGATCGGCCAAAGGATGCCTTTGAATCCGAGCTGGACGATGTGAACGCCGAACTGGATCGCCTGTCCGACAGCTTGGCCCAGCCGACCTTCACCGCTGAAGATGCCCTGGTTGGTGCTGAAGACGAGCCGGACTTCGACTTCCTCAGCGGTACCGACGAGGTGGCGACCAAGCTCGATCTGGCCCAGGCCTATATCGACATGGGCGACAACGACGGCGCCCGCGACATCCTTGGCGAAGTCCTCAGCGAAGGCGATGCGACTCAGAAGAGCGAAGCGCAGGAGATGTTGTCGCGTTTGGTGTAAGTCAGTAGTTAGACAAAAACGGCAGCCGGTGAGGCTGCCGTTTTTGTTTACAGCGGGATTTTTGGTGTCTGGGCTGGCCTCATCGCGAGCAAGCTCGGCTCCCACAGTGATCTGCTCCCACAGTGATCTGGGTGCTATCCCTTGTGGGAGCCGAGCTTGCTCGCGATAGCGCCCGTCGATCCAACCCAGGACCACCAGTTACACTGGCATCCCGCCCAGTCGGCCTTATAATGCCCGCCTTTGCGTACTTAGCAGGCTGTAATTCCTTGGCAAACATAGACAACCCGGCCGCCGAAATGGCGGCCGACGGCTTTTTTCGGATCGCCTTGGGCGTTGAATACAAAGGCTCGCGCTACCGTGGCTGGCAGCGCCAGGCATCCGGTGTATTGACGGTGCAGGAAACCCTCGAAAACGCACTGTCCAAAGTCGCCGACTCGCCCGTGTCGTTGCATTGCGCCGGCCGGACCGATGCCGGCGTGCATGCCTGCGGCCAGGTGGTGCATTTCGACACCCAGGTCGAACGCTCGATGAAAGCCTGGGTCATGGGCGCCAACATCAACTTGCCCCATGACGTCAGCGTCAGTTGGGCCAAGGTGATGCCGGCGCATTTCCATGCCCGCTTCAAAGCCATCGCCCGGCGTTATCGCTACGTGATCTACAACGATCAGATCCGTCCGGCGCACCTGAACGAAGAAATCACCTGGAACCACCGCCCGCTGGACGTCGAGCGCATGGCCGAAGCCGCGCAATACCTGGTCGGTGTCCACGATTTCAGCGCATTCCGCGCGGGCCAGTGCCAGGCCAAGTCGCCGATCAAGGAGCTGCATCACCTGCGCGTGACCCGGCACGGCAAGATGATCGTGCTCGACATCCGCGCCAGCGCCTTCCTGCATCACATGGTGCGCAACATTGCCGGGGTGCTGATGACCATTGGCGCTGGCGAGCGACCGGTGGAGTGGATCAAGGAAGTGCTCGACAGTCGCGTCCGCCGTTCCGGCGGCGTCACGGCGCATCCGTTTGGCCTGTACCTGGTACAGGTGGAATATCGCGATGAATTCGAGCTGCCGGAGCGTTACATCGGGCCACATTTCCTCACCGGCTTCTCGGAACTCGACGGCTGACGCCCTCCGCAGCATTTGTTACCATCCGGGACTTTCACGGATTTGCCTGAGGTTTTAGCCGCCATGCCCGTCGTTCGCAGCAAGATTTGCGGGATCACCCGCGTCGAGGACGCGTTGGCGGCGGTCGAGGCCGGGGCCGATGCCATCGGGCTGGTGTTCTACGCCAAGAGCCCGCGGGCGGTGACGGTGCAGCAGGCGCGGGCGATCGTCCAGGCCTTGCCGCCGTTCGTGACACCCGTAGGGTTGTTCGTCAATGCCAGTCGTTGCGAGCTGGGCGAGATCCTCGATGCCGTGCCGCTGGGCTTGTTGCAGTTCCATGGCGACGAAACCCCGGCCGATTGCGAAGGCTGGCATCGTCCGTATATCAAGGCGTTGCGGGTCAAGGCCGGTGACGACATCGCCGCCGGTTGCGCAGCCTTTGCCGGTGCCAGCGGCATCTTGCTGGACACCTATGTGGAAGGCGTGCCCGGCGGTACCGGCGAAGCATTCGACTGGTCGCTGGTGCCACGAGGCCTGAGCAAGCCGATCATCCTGGCCGGTGGCCTGACGGCGGAGAACGTCGCCGCGGCCATTCGCCAGGTTCGCCCCTACGCGGTGGATGTGAGCGGCGGGGTGGAGCAGGGCAAGGGCATCAAGGATCCGGCAAAGATTCGTGCGTTCATGGCTGCTGTTCGCAACAGCCAGTAGTCAATGTGACGGCTGGCAGACTGCCGCCGTCCATACCTGCACTGTACAAAGCAGGCAGGCGCCGCCTCCGGGTGGGCCGATAGCGTAGGGGCAACCGCAGTGCAGCGGTTGCCGGGATGGTTGAGGGGATTGGGCTGCACGCAGGTCATGTTTCGCGCTGACCGTGGTGGCCGTTCGACCCTCGCCGCACAATGAATTTAGCTCAAGGGCATACGCGGGGCCGCGAACCAGAGCGTTCGGGCCGCCGGTACTGGAGAAAGAAAGCATGAGCAACTGGTTGGTAGACAAACTGATCCCTTCGATCATGCGTTCCGAGGTGAAGAAAAGCTCGGTGCCTGAAGGTCTGTGGCACAAATGTCCATCCTGCGAGGCGGTGCTGTACCGTCCCGAGCTGGAAAAGACCCTGGACGTTTGCCCCAAGTGCAACCACCACATGCGCATCGGCGCGCGTGCCCGTATCGATATTTTCCTGGACGCAGAAGGCCGCGTGGAGCTGGGCGCCGACCTCGAGCCGGTGGATCGCCTGAAATTCCGCGACGGCAAGAAATACAAGGATCGCCTGACCGCTGCCCAGAAGCAGACCGGTGAAAAAGACGCCCTGGTGTCCATGAGCGGCACCTTGCTGGGCATGCCGGTGGTGGTCTCGGCCTTCGAATTCTCCTTCATGGGCGGTTCCATGGGCGCCATCGTCGGTGAGCGTTTCGTTCGCGCCGCCAACCATGCCCTGGAAAACCGTTGCCCGATGATCTGCTTCGCCGCTTCCGGCGGTGCGCGGATGCAGGAAGCGCTGATCTCCCTGATGCAAATGGCCAAGACCTCCGCGGTGCTGGCGCGTCTGCGTGAAGAAGGCATTCCGTTCATCTCGGTGCTGACCGACCCGGTCTACGGCGGTGTTTCCGCGAGCCTGGCCATGCTGGGCGACGTCATCGTCGGCGAGCCGAAAGCCCTGATCGGCTTCGCCGGCCCGCGTGTGATCGAGCAGACCGTACGTGAAAAACTGCCGGAAGGCTTCCAGCGCAGTGAGTTCCTGCTGGAGCACGGCGCCATCGACATGATCATCCATCGCCAGGAGCTGCGTCCGCGCCTGGGCAATCTGCTGGCGCAACTGATGGGCCTGCCGACGCCGACATTCGTCGCCGCACCGATCGAGCCGATCGTGGTTCCGCCAGTGCCTGCCGGGCTATGACCCAACGCACCCTGGGCGACTGGCTTGTCTACCTCGAGCAGTTGCATCCATCGGTCATCGACATGGGGCTGGAGCGCTCGCAATCGGTAGCGTCCCGCATGGGACTGGCCAAGCCGGCGCCCCGGGTCATCACTGTCACCGGCACCAATGGCAAGGGTTCGACCTGCGCCTTCGTGGCCTCGCTGCTGCGGGCCCAGGGGCTGAGCGTCGGTGTCTACAGCTCGCCGCACCTGCTGCGCTACAACGAGCGGGTGCAAGTGAACGGCGTCGAAGCCACTGACGCCCAGCTGTGCGAAGCCTTTGCCGCGGTGGAAGCCGGGCGAGGCGATACAACCCTCACGTATTTCGAGATGGGCACCCTGGCGGCGTTCTGGTTGTTTGCCCGTGCCGGCCTCGATGCGGTCGTGCTGGAAGTCGGCCTGGGCGGGCGGCTGGATACGGTCAACCTGGTGGACGCCGACATTGCACTGGTCACCAGCATTGGCGTGGACCATGCCGATTACCTGGGCGATACCCGCGAATCCGTGGCCTTCGAGAAGGCCGGCATCTTCCGCCAGGGCGCGCCTGCGCTCTGTGGTGATCTCAATCCTCCCCAGCCATTGCTGGACAAGGTTCGCGAACTGAACTGCCCGTTCTTTCTGCGGGGTCGGGATTTCGACCTGGCGATGACCGAGCAGCATTGGCAATGGCGCGGCAGCGACCTGCGCGGCAATCCGGTGGAGTTGCGCGACCTGCCGCTGCTGGACCTGCCGATGGAAAACGCCGCGCTGGCGCTCCAGGCCTACTTGTTGCTGGGCTTGCCCTGGGAAGCCGGGCAAATCGTCCAGGCGTTGCAGGCGACCCGTGTGGTCGGGCGCCTCGACCGCCGTCAGTTCGATTGGCAAGGCAAACGCCTGAACCTGTTGCTGGACGTCGGTCATAACCCCCATGCGGCGCAGTACCTGGCCGAGCGCCTGGCGCGGCGGCCCGTGGCAGGGCGGCGTCTGGCGGTGTTCGGGCTGCTGGCCGACAAGGATCTGGATGGCGTTGTCCAGGCGTTGGATGCTAGTGTCCAGCACTGGGCGGTAACGCCGCTGGATTCGCCGCGCTCGCGTACGGCGGTTGAGCTGCAGGAGGCCTTGCAGCGTCACGGTGCTTCAGTGCATGCCTACGCCAGTGTGGCCGCCGCCCTGGAAGGGCAGTGCGCCCTGGCGACGGCCGATGATGAAATCCTGCTGTTCGGATCATTTTTTTGTGTTGCCGAGGCCCTTCAATGGTTGGCCCGGCGCTCCACGGAGGAAGCTGCAGATGGCATTGCTGGATAAAGCGTATAAGCAGCGCATGGTCGGGGCCCTGGTGTTGGTGGCCCTGGCGGTGATTTTCCTGCCGATGCTGTTTTCCCGCCAGGACGAGCAGCGCCAGGTCACGGTCGACGCGCCAGTCGCCCCCCAGGCGCCTTCGGTGCCGCCTGTGCAGGTCGAGCCGGTGGCTGTGCCCGAGCCCCAGGCGTTGCCTCAGGAACCGGTGCCAAGCGACGAGGAACTGGCTGAGCAACCTGCTGCGCCCTCCACGCCGATTGCACCGGCGCCTGCCACGCCGGCTCCCGCCGCACCGAGCAAACCGGCTGTCGCACCCGTGCCTGTTCCAGCGGCACCGGCGATCAAGCCGGCCCCGAGCCAGCCGATCACCGCCGCCCCGGCCAAGCCGGACACGACCCAGAGTCGTGTGGATGCCAATGGCCTGTCGGTCAGTTGGTCGGTGCAACTGGCCAGCCTGACCAGTCGCGAAAGTGCCGAGAACCTGCAGAAAACCTTGCGCAGCCAGGGCTACAACGCCTACATCCGTTCCGCCGATGGCAAGAATCGGGTGTTTGTCGGTCCGCTGATCGAGCGCGCCGAGGCCGACCGCCTGCGTGACCTGCTCAGCCGCCAGCAAAACCTCAAGGGGTTCGTCGTGCGCTTCCAGCCAGAGCGTGGTTGACGGCGATTTAGCTGATTTGAATCACGCAGCTTACCGACAGCCCTGGGCTCTGCTAAAATGCGCCGCCTTATCCGTCTGTAGGCTGCACCGTGCCATTTACCTGGGTTGACTGGGCGATCGTTGCGATCGTCGCCATCTCCGCATTGATCAGTCTGAGCCGCGGCTTCGTCAAGGAAGCCCTCTCGCTGCTGACCTGGATCATCGCGGGAGTCGTAGCCTGGATGTTTGGTGGTTCGCTGTCCCAGTACCTCGCCGGATACATCGAAACTCCCTCGGCCCGCGTGATCGCGGGCTGTGCCATCTTGTTTATCGCCACCTTGCTGGTTGGCGCAATGATCAATTATCTGATCGGCGAACTGATTCGCGTCACCGGGCTTTCCGGGACGGACCGGTTCCTGGGCATGGCCTTTGGCGCGGCGCGTGGCGCGTTGCTGGTGGTCGTGGCCGTCGGGCTCTTGAGCCTGGGGCCGGTGCAGCAGGATACGTGGTGGCAGGAGTCCCGGCTCGTGCCACAATTTCTATTGGTCGCAGACTGGTCCAAAAACCTGATCCTGGGTTGGAGCAGTCAGTGGCTTGCCAGCGGTATCAGCGTACCCGCTGAAATACCGTTCAAGGAACACCTCTTGCCGACGGCCAAAACGCCGCAGTGAGTGTTGTTCAGTTCAGATCCATTAAGTAGGGGTTGCGTCGCATGTGTGGCATCGTCGGTATCGTCGGTAAGTCGAACGTCAATCAGGCGCTGTATGACGCGCTAACCGTGCTCCAGCACCGCGGCCAGGACGCTGCCGGTATCGTGACCAGCCATGACGGCCGGTTATTCCTGCGCAAGGACAACGGCCTGGTGCGTGACGTGTTCCACCAGCGTCACATGCAGCGCCTGGTCGGTCACATGGGTATCGGCCACGTGCGCTACCCGACCGCGGGCAGCTCGACGTCGGCTGAAGCCCAGCCGTTCTATGTCAACTCGCCTTACGGCATCACCCTGGCGCACAACGGCAACCTGACCAACGTCGAGCAACTGGCCAAGGAGATCTACGAATCTGACTTGCGCCACGTCAACACCAGTTCCGACTCGGAAGTGATGCTCAACGTGTTTGCCCATGAGCTGGCCCAGCGCGGCAAGCTGCAGCCTACTGAAGAAGACGTGTTTGCCGCCGTGACCGACGTGCACAACCGTTGCGTGGGTGGCTACGCGGTGGTGGCGATGATCACCGGCTACGGCATCGTCGGTTTCCGCGACCCGCATGGCATCCGCCCGATCGTGTTCGGCCAGCGTCACACCGACGAAGGCGTCGAGTACATGATCGCTTCCGAAAGCGTGTCCCTGGACGTGCTGGGCTTCACCCTGATTCGCGACCTGGCCCCGGGCGAAGCGGTCTACATCACTGAAGACGGCAAGCTGCACACCCGTCAGTGCGCGACCAACCCGTCCCTGACCCCGTGCATCTTCGAACACGTCTACCTGGCGCGTCCGGACTCGATCATCGACGGTATCTCGGTCTACAAGGCGCGCCTGCGCATGGGCGAGAAACTCGCCGACAAGATCCTGCGCGAGCGTCCGGAGCACGACATCGACGTGGTCATCCCGATCCCGGACACCAGCCGTACCGCCGCCCTGGAGCTGGCGAACCACCTGGGCGTCAAGTTTCGCGAAGGCTTCGTGAAGAACCGCTACATTGGCCGGACCTTCATCATGCCGGGCCAGGCCGCACGGAAAAAATCCGTACGCCAGAAGCTCAACGCCATCGAACTGGAATTCCGCGGCAAGAACGTGATGCTGGTGGACGACTCCATCGTCCGTGGCACCACTTGCAAGCAGATCATCCAGATGGCTCGTGAAGCCGGCGCCAAGAACGTGTATTTCTGCTCCGCGGCCCCGGCCGTGCGCTACCCGAACGTCTACGGCATCGACATGCCGAGTGCCCATGAGCTGATCGCTCATAACCGCACCACCCAAGACGTGGCCGACCTGATCGGCGCCGACTGGTTGATCTACCAGGACCTGCCGGACCTGATCGAAGCGGTGGGCGGCGGCAAGATCAAGATCGAACAGTTCGATTGTGCGGTATTCGATGGCAAGTACGTCACCGGCGATATCGACGATGCGTACTTGAACAAGATCGAGAACGCGCGTAACGATGCGTCCAAGGCCAAGACCCAGGCGGTCAGTGCGATCATCGATCTGTACAACAACTGAGTACGAACCGGCCCCGAGGGGCCGGTTTGCGTTTAACCGATTAAGGAGTGGCAGCATGAGTCAGGATTGGGATGCCGGTCGGCTGGACAGCGACCTTGAAGGCGTAGCGTTCGATACCCTGGCGGTTCGCGCGGGTCAGCACCGTACACCGGAAGCCGAACATGGCGATCCGATGTTCTTTACCTCCAGTTACGTGTTTCGCACGGCTGCCGACGCTGCGGCGCGGTTTGCTGGCGAGGTGCCGGGCAACGTCTACTCGCGCTACACCAACCCGACCGTGCGGGCATTCGAGGAGCGTATCGCCGCCCTGGAAGGCGCCGAGCAAGCCGTAGCGACCGCCACCGGCATGGCTGCGATCATGGCCGTGGTGATGAGTCTGTGCAGCGCCGGCGACCACGTGCTGGTGTCGCGCAGCGTCTTCGGTTCGACCATCAGCCTCTTCGAAAAGTACTTCAAGCGTTTCGGCGTGGAAGTCGACTACGTGCCCCTGGCGGACCTGTCCGGTTGGGATGCGGCAATCAAGACCAATACCAAGCTGCTCTTCGTCGAGTCGCCTTCCAACCCTCTGGCCGAACTGGTGGACATCGCTGCGTTGGCGGAAATCGCTCACGCCAAGGGCGCCATGCTGGTGGTCGATAACTGCTTCTGCACCCCGGCGCTGCAACAACCGCTGAAGCTGGGCGCGGACGTGGTGGTGCATTCGGCGACCAAGTTCATCGACGGCCAGGGCCGTTGCATGGGGGGCGTAGTGGCCGGTCGTGGCGAGCAGATGAAAGAGGTGGTGGGCTTCTTGCGCACCGCAGGCCCGACCCTCAGCCCGTTCAACGCCTGGATCTTCCTCAAGGGCCTGGAAACCCTCGGCCTGCGCATGAAGGCCCATTGCGCCAATGCCCAAGCCTTGGCCGAGTGGCTGGAGCAGCAGGACGGCATCGAGAAAGTGCATTACGCCGGCCTCAAGAGCCATCCGCAACATGACCTGGCCTTGCGTCAACAACGCGGTTTCGGTGCGGTGGTGAGCTTCGAGGTCAAGGGAGGCAAGGAGGGCGCCTGGCGCTTCATTGACGCGACCCGATTGATTTCCATCACGGCCAACCTGGGTGACAGCAAAACCACCATCACCCACCCGAGCACCACGTCCCACGGGCGCCTGTCGCCTCAGGAACGCGAGTCGGCGGGGATTCGTGACAGCCTGATCCGCGTCGCGGTCGGCCTGGAAGACATCGCGGACCTGCAAGCTGACCTGGCCCGCGGGTTGGCGGCCTTGTGATTGAGCTGGCTGCGCCGCCGAGCGGCACTCATGGCCGGGTTGCACTGGTCACGGGCGCCGCGCGGGGCATCGGTCTGGGCATTGCTGCCTGGCTGATCTGTGAAGGCTGGCAGGTGGTGCTGACCGACCTGGACCGCGAGCGCGGCTCCAAGGTGGCGAAGACCTTGGGCGATCATGCCTGGTTCATCGCCATGGACGTGGCGGACGAGGCGCAGGTCGCCACCGGGATCGCCGAGGTGCTCGGGCAGTTCGGGCGGCTCGACGCGCTGGTGTGCAACGCGGCCATCGCCGACCCGCACAACATCACCCTGGAAAGCCTCGACCTGGCTTACTGGAATCGGGTCCTGGCAGTGAACCTGGGCGGGCCGATGCTGCTGGCCAAGCACTGCGCGCCGTATCTGCGCGCTCACAACGGTGCCATCGTCAACCTGGCCTCGACCCGCGCCGCGCAATCGGAACCCGACACCGAAGCCTATGCAGCGAGCAAGGGCGGCCTGCTGGCCCTGACCCATGCCCTGGCAATCAGCTTGGGACCGGAGATCCGGGTCAACGCCGTCAGCCCTGGCTGGATCGACGCGCGCGATCCTTCCCAGCGTCGCGCACAGCCGCTGACCGACGCCGATCACGCCCAGCATCCTGCTGGCAGGGTCGGCACGGTAGAGGACGTGGCGGCGATGGTGGCGTGGCTGTTGTCGCGCAATGCCGGTTTTGTCACGGGGCAGGAGTTCGTGGTGGACGGTGGCATGACCAAGAAAATGATTTATGAGTGAGGGTGGTTGCAGGTGCCGTTTGAAACTGTTTTGAAAAAACTTCAACCCTGCTATTGACTTAGCTTCGGTACCTGCGTAAATTTCGCGGCCTCAACGAAGCAAAGGGTGATTAGCTCAGCTGGGAGAGCGTCTGCCTTACAAGCAGAATGTCGGCGGTTCGATCCCGTCATCACCCACCATGTTTTACGAGAGTTTTGCGAAAGCAAAACGGAAGCTGTCAAAAGCCTCCACCGACGCGCAGCGGTAGTTCAGTCGGTTAGAATACCGGCCTGTCACGCCGGGGGTCGCGGGTTCGAGTCCCGTCCGCTGCGCCATATTTTCCGAAGCAGGTTCGCCTGGTTCGAGATTGAAGCCCAAGGGTTTTGATCAGACGAGTTAACTGGACGCAAGTCCATAGCGATACGCAGCGGTAGTTCAGTCGGTTAGAATACCGGCCTGTCACGCCGGGGGTCGCGGGTTCGAGTCCCGTCCGCTGCGCCATATCTGCTTCGAGGCCCGCTGAACGCCTTGAAGCTAAGAAGAAAGCTGCAAAGCTACTTCTAGTCGATAGCAAAGACCCTCGTCGAAAGACCGGGGTTTTTTGTTTTTGGCGAAATGATATTGGGCCAAGCCCGTGGCGAGGGAGCTTGCTCCCGCAGGGCTGCGAAGCAGCCCCTATTGTTGGCAGCTTCAGAACCCCAATTTATCCCGTAACCCGTAATACCAGGCACCCATCGCCGCAAACGGCGTACGCAACAACTGGCCGCCGGGGAAAGGATAGTGAGGCAGGTCGGCAAACGCATCAAAACGCTCAGCCTGACCACGCAGCGCCTCGGCCAGGACCTTGCCCGCCAGGTGCGTGTACGTCACGCCATGGCCGCTGCAGCCCTGGGAATAATAAATGTTATCCCCCAGTCGCCCGACCTGCGGAAGACGCGACAGCGTCAGCAGGAAATTTCCGGTCCAGGCGTAATCGATCTTCACGTCCTTGAGCTGCGGGAAGGCCTTGAGCATCTTCGGCCGAATGATCGCCTCAATGTTCGCCGGATCCCTCGCGCCATACACCACGCCGCCCCCGAAGATCAGGCGCTTGTCGCCCGTCAGTCGGTAGTAATCGAGCAAGTAGTTGCAGTCTTCGACGCAATAATCCTGAGGCAGCAGGCTATGAGCCAACTCGTCGCCCAGGGGCTCGGTGGCAATCACCTGGGTGCCGCAAGGCATGGACTTGGCCGCCAACTCCGGGACCAGATTACCCAGGTAGGCATTGCCCGCCACGATAATGAACTTGGCCCTGACCTTGCCTTGTGGGGTATGCACAACCGGGCTGGCGCCACGCTCGATGCGCACCGCTGGCGACTGTTCATAAATCACTCCACCCAGCGATTCCACCGCAGCCGCTTCGCCCAGCGCCAGGTTGAGCGGATGAATATGCCCACCGCTCATGTCCAGCATACCGCCCACATACTCCTCGCAAGCCACCACCTCGCGAATACGCCGCTGATCCAGCAGCTCCAGCTGGGTATGACCGAAACGCTCCCATAAACGCTTCTGCGACTCCAGGTGGCCCATCTGTTTAGCGGTGAGGGCGGCGAATACACCGCCGTCCTTCAAATCACACTGAATCTGATACTTCGCCACCCGCTCGCGAATGATCCGCCCACCCTCAAACGCCATATTGCCCAGCAGCTGCGCCTGCTGAGGACCGACGCTGCGCTCGATTACATCAATGTCGCGGCTATAACTGTTAACGATCTGCCCGCCGTTACGACCCGAAGCCCCAAAGCCCACCTTCGCCGCCTCAAGGACCGTGACCTTGAAACCGTTCTCCAGCAAAAACAGCGCAGAGGACAGGCCGGTGTAACCAGCGCCGATCACGCAAACATCCGTCTCGACGTCATCCTGCAGGGCAGGGCGCGGAGGAACCGGGTTGGCCGACGCGGCGTAATAAGACTCTGGATACGGTGTGTTCGCCATTCTGGAACCTCTGTTTTATATTTTTTACGAATGCAGCGATCCTACCCGAGATAAAAATCGGCCGCCAGCCACCCCTTGAATCTTCGTCGTATTGGTGAAATTAAATATTTTGCATATTCATAGGGTTAGGTGAAAAAAAGGTATTGACACCCCTTTGGAATTCCGTAGAATGCCGCCTCACAGCAGGCACGTAGCTCAGTTGGTTAGAGCACCACCTTGACATGGTGGGGGTCGTTGGTTCGAGTCCAATCGCGCCTACCAAACAAAATCCGCTCTGCTGGGCGGTCTAGAAGGGGTTCACCGAGAGGTGAGCCCCTTTTTGCTTGCACATAAGGACATGGTCATGCGGGTTGTCACTTCCGTAACTTTTCTTTCTATAGCACTTGCTGGTTGTGCTGGAATACCTTCAGTTCCATACGAAGAGCCTACTCAATCGGAAGGGATAGCGCGTGTTCGCGTTATCACGAACTCCGATGTGTATGGAGATAGCATCGTCGGCAGTTGTGCTCCTGCTACCCGGCATAAGATGGCTGAAGCCGGACGTTTTGGGCAGGACGGTACGGCGAGCATCAACTATCCGCAGTATCCCCTGAAGTCGGCGAGCATCGGCATACCGAAAAGAGTTTGGCCCAGTCTTATCCAGTACACCCCTGCAATTCGGATGGGGGAAGGGGCTTACAAAGAGGTCGTAACCGAGTATCGCGTCAGAACGGATCTGCCATTCCAAATTGCAACCCGGGGCGCGACTATCGCGGGCAGTGGCAGCTCTTACCGGTCCTGTGATGGTCATGCGCTCGTTTACAAGCTGGAACCAGGAAAAGACTACGAAGCTGTGGTGGGGGTGGATAGCAGGCCAAGCAAAGATGGCGAGCAAGCGCTTATTTGCATGTTGGCGGTTCTCGAAGTTACCACTTTGCCTGGTACTTCGATTGTGATTCCCCAAAAGTTGACGCCTGCTGCGCCTCCGCAGGTGGCCTGTAAAAACTAAGAAAACCAGGGCCGGCCATGATTGTGAGAGCCAAGTAAGTTATTTCAAATCGTGGTCTGTCCCTGAGGAATCCCGATTCTTGGCCGAATCGTAGACGCTGCTTCGTTCCCGCTTGCCGACGGACAGCACCAAGATGACAATCCGTTCATCCTCAACGCGGTACACAAGTCGGTAGCCGGCGCCGCGCAATTTGATCTTGTAGCAATCCTTCATGCCGTGAAGTGCATCGCCTGGCACTCGTGGCCCGGCCTGCCGTTCCTGGAGCTTTCGCAAGAACTGGAGGCGGATGGTGCCGTCGAGCTTTCGCAGTTCTTTCAGCGCCTTCGGATCCCACTCGACTTCGTACTCAACGGCCATTGGCGATATCTGCCTCGGCCTCGCCAATGAGATCGTCGAGAGATACTCGAACAGGTGTCTCGTTGGCGTCGAGTCGTGACTTGACCAAATGAACCAGTTCCAGTTCATCCAAGCGCTCAACCATCGCCTCGTAGACGTTGGCAGGGACCATGTAACCCATGACCCGGTTGTGGTTCAGCACGGCCACGGGCAACCCGTTGGCGTTGCTCAAGACTGAAGACGGATTCTTCTTCAGTTCAGATACGCTGACAGCCACGTCAGCCAGAATATTTTGCATAAATAAGACTCCTATATAGGCCTTTATTTTGGTCTTTTTATTTTGGGGTGGCAAGCGCTCTGGATCCGGATTTCACGCTCAAGTCCGTTCAATGCACTGAAAGCGTGAGCCTGGTGCCGGCCTGTTTCGTCTTAGGATGGCGGCAGGGCCACGGCCATTTCTTCGAAACCTGTTTCTTCCTTCCCCAGATAAAGGGCGCCTGAAGAAAAAATGGGACACCCATTAGCCGGTCTCAAGTCAAGGCTAAAAGCCAACTCGCCCTGCAGCTTTTAACTGCTGGGTTCCCCCTTATCCCAACCTGCCTGGTTGAACCTGTCGTACCCGTTTTCTCATCACCGGCATCGACTGCATCCCAGCAACCCTGCTCATCGACACCGAAGCGCCTCTGGACGTCCTTTTCGAAACCGCCGATTACCGTATCCGCACGGTTGCTCGATTTCTTGTCCGCGCTTCTTGACGGGCTCGGTAATATCCAGCGCCATATGAAAGACCTCGCCGGGTTTTCACAAGAAGATTCGTTGCTTTCCTCGGATGGTATCGGCTAACGAAACGTACACCGCTGCGAATAGTGCTCAAGCCCGACGGCCACGCTGCTGTTTTTCGCTCGTCCTACAGCAATTACATCGAGTATGAAAACGGGCGCTTGTTAATCGCTCGCCGTGTCGTCGGAAAAAAAGTCAATCAACAGAAACAGCTCGCCTGTGAGCTCGCCGCGTTTCTGGGCGTATTTGCATACGTCGATGATGGCTCTGGACGACTGAAGAGGTTAGCCGGCCAACGGTGAGGTTCCCAGCGCAACCAAGCAAGCGAAGCCCTGCTCAAGGCTCGTACCTACGCATTGCGGGCCAAGTCTTATAAGTTAGCGCTCTGTGAGTGATAACCTGCGAGCTCTTCTATAAGGATGCAGTTATGAAAAGCTGTTCGAGGACGCTCGGAGCAAATCTCGCTAACGGTATAGTGATCCCCGCCGCTTGGGTATCGGGGCTTGCGACGATAGGACTCTTGTGGGGCGTGGTACGGTTTTGGCCCGATCAGTTTACAGTCGAAGGACGTCAGCTCTTCGTGGCTTCCTGTTCTATTTTTTGCCTCGCCATAGGGTACTTGATATGGCGCAAGAGACGAGCAAAAGCACTTGTCGCATCCATCAACCTGAAAGAAGGTCTGAGCCTTGACGATACTCAGCTGCTCGGCTATCCAAGCCCCCTGTTTTTTGTCTTTGACCTTTCCAACAAGAAACTCGCTCAATGCCAAAGCGTCACCGGCGACTATCAAATTCGAGACTTCACGTGGGTAACAGGCTGGCAGTTTGAGTGGCTACGGATTGACAGCCGGGTGTCGGGCGGGGTTATGCAAGTAGTCGATGGGGCAGGCATGAGTGTTCCAGTCGACGAGCTTCGGCGTAGATTCATAAAATTCTCACTGGTTTTGACGGTTGCCGATACAAGTCATCCTCCCTTCCGTTTTCCAATGAACCGGAGCGCAGCTGAAGGGTGGTGTACCCGGTGCAATGTGCTTTTCAAGTGATAACACGAAGCGAATGGGCAACTGGGAGCGTTAATGCCGTACAACTACACGAACGGCCGCTACCTGGTCTTCAAAGGCAATGGCAGCGATGGGGCACCCTTGGGTCGGATTCACCAGGACGGAATAGTTCGAAATCTCCTGGGTGAGCCGCTGTACTACATAGACATGGACGAACATGCGTTCTGTTCGGTCGATTTTATCTTTCAGGGCAATATACAAAAATGTCGCGGCACGTTTTGTGTGCTCGGCGACAAAACGCTTTTCACATTTTCCGAGATGAAGGTTAAGCCACTGGGAAACGAGACCGAGGAGCAGGCGCTTCACAGGGAGTTCAAAAGGAGGGCGCTAAGTTTGGCAGGGCAGATCGTCCAGGCGAAAAATGAGATGGTGCAGGCACGCTTGGATATGGCCTGGTCCAATTTAAACCCTTTGCGCCGTTTCCGTGCCTTCTTCACTGGCCGAGCCAGCAGGGAGCGAGCATCGCTAGGGTGGCGTTACAGTGGGTTGGATCATGAGTTCAAATCGAAGGCTTTCCCCATCCCCTCATCGTCACTCGCGGCAATGGTCTTGCGGGCTGTGGATGCAAGGGAAGCGCGGGCAGACCACGACTATGAGACGGTCCGATTACACGTGAACTCAAATCGCGGTCTGTCCCCAGCTTTCTGGTTTCCGCCGATTGAGGTGGGTTGTATAGCGGCACTTACAGCAAGTCCTCGTCGTAGCTCACGCTGGGAAAGCATCCAATCAATTTATACCCCGCGTTTTTGCCCGGACACTCGCCAAATTGGTCGGAACTTATATGAAAAAAGTGATTTTGGCATTCTCGCTGGTCACACTGGCAGCCTGCATGCCTTATCAATCAGTGACCTCGCCAGATCCAAACTGGATGCGTCTGGGGGGAGATGAGCCTGAAGGTTATCCAAGGACGTTTGTCGAGAACCTGAGCGGCAATTGCGCTCTGGTTACCGAGTCGTGGTCTGATGGGAGAATCAATGGTCGTCTTCTGTGGACCAAGAAGCAGTCTCGAAAGGCTGTTACCTGTCCATAGGCGGATGTGTAAGGGCTGATTTCGCCGGGAAGAAGGGACAAGCCACGATCATGCGGCGGATTAATTACAGGTGAATTCAAATCATGGTTTGTTCCCGGTTTCACGTTCTGGCGTGTGATGTAATCGCGTCGAAGCTGATGAAGCAACGTCCCGAAGAAGGGTTAATCAATGCCAAAGAAACCTCAGGAAAGCAAAGCAGCGACTGCAGCTGAAATCGAGCGCTCTATCCAAGCACTGAACAAAATGGCTGAACGCCTCTGGGGTGATGGTCGGGAAGCAGAAGCGAAGGCCCTGCTCGATGCTTTGGATGCTTTAAACAGAGCGCTCGACAGGATCAGGATTGGGGAGAGCCGCAGGGTTCTTCATTGAGAGGAAAGGGGGCAACAGGTAATGCCTGGAAGGTGCTTTTAGGCGCGCCGTAGCGCGAAGAACGCTAACAAGCCTACTTGATCCAGCCCATGCCCCAATTTTCCATGACGATAGAAATCAAAGCCTGAATCCAGTGACAACCTGCTTGGTGGGGCCACTGGATGACGTCCCATAACACGCTTGCCAAGCAACGTTAAATTCATTGATTAAACTATAGGTTCCAAGCTCATAGACATCTATGGAGTCCGGGTCAGTCTTGGACTTTCTCATGGGTTGAACAATCATGCCCCGCACTGGAATTCCTGGATTAATCAGCGCAAGCAAGATTTTATTAACCAACTCTTTCTTTGCATATACATCCGAAGTCGATGTGCTTGCCAGGTTTCCGTTGGTTCCAAGTAGGCCGAGCAAGCAATAAAAGACCCAGCGTGTAGACATCTGTCGGCCATAACTGGCATCGCCGAGATGGGCGTCCACACTGCCTTTGCATTCAACTATGAGGTACTCCTCGACCGCGCCGGTCTGCAAGTTTCGCTTGACCCATATCTGGTCTATTCCATTGGTTCGCCCTGATGAGGCTTTACCTATTTTCAACTGATAGTTAGTACCCATGACGGTTACCATTAGTTTGGCTGCGCCATACTCTCCTCTGTTCTCCGATGCGTAGTGTTTGGCATTTGAATCTCTTAGGTTTACATAATGGTTATTAAGTCTATTGCCGGATTTTACGTCGTTCCTGCGGAATTTTAACCAGCCGCAAACCTCGGAATACGCGACTGGATCTTTAGATAAGTCAGATAAACACAGTTTTATATTTGGGTCGTTAGGGCCGAGTAGGTGGAAATTTTTACAGAAGTAATCGCTGGCATTCTTTGATACGGGATTGGAGAAGTTGAAATTTGGCTGAATAGAGCTGCCCGAGGTGAAGTAAGCATCGGCGTTCAAGGCTTTTTTTATTTGTTGAACATCATCTGTGTCGAGGAGAACTAATTGATCGGTACGCCAAGTGGCGTATTGTGCGTGAGGGTTATAGGGAATGCAGTGCCTGTTTTGGAGCTGATGGATTGCCACGCTCTCTTGGCGAGAAGAACTCAGGTAGAACCCACCTAATTGACCGAGCGGGGTAAACGGATAGCCGCCACTATGGATGGCTGGAGACGGATTGTTGGCTTTAGGTCCGCCAAAAAATACGCTATTGCGCTCTTGCACGATAATGTTGTTTGGTGCAAGTGATAATATTGTGCTGTTTAGTATTTCACTGGGGTCGTAGCTATTAAGATAGTTCATCGGATTTCATTCCGAAATTTAATTTTGCATTTTAATATAGTCGAGAAAATGTAATCGTCAAATCGCAATGCGATTATCGGGAAGGGCTTGAGCACGCGTTGCGAACAGATGAATATCAAAAAGCGCAGACTTGGGAATTTGTAGGGGGGCAGGGTCTGTTCCAAGTTTCAAGTGAGCCCTGTCTGAACGTCTGGAGTGTTTGGTCTGTTGCCTGTGGCTGCTCTAGTTTCATTATGAACCGTTGGATGAAGTTCCATTTTGCATAGACACAGCCCTGATCTCTTCGCTGCAGGCAGTCTCGATGATCATTGACCGGTTCCTGCCCAATAAATAGCGCAAATCGAGGGACAGACCCCAGCAGGCGGTGAGCATCGCCTCGTAATGAATTTACCGGCGGTCCGACCCTTTGGAATTACTGCCGCCCGGGGGACTCCATTCATCGAGGAATGTGTATTCCTCAATAGCGGTGAGCACCGCCCGAGGTAAATGGAATGACGTCGTTCGAAGAATTCAGGGCCACATCCCATGAGCTTCTCAAAGAGTTGGATGCCGCGACGATAAAAATGATGATGCTGGTTTCTGCGAAAGAGGTATCCGGTCCTTTTTGGGAGGATGCTGCCCAGCGGCATCATGACGCTGTAGATGCTTGGCATTCCTTCCTCAATATCCCTACGGATTTCGCGGCGGATCCGCCTCTTTCTTAGATGAACCCGAAATTGTGGTCTGCCATCTACTTTCCGGAGAACTGCTCAGGCGCCATGCAGCGCCGAGCGTCCTGTCATCCGAGACGCAGATACCTGAACCAGACAGGGCCCGATACCGCGAGCGTGGTCTCTGCGGTGCGGTGCAAAATACCCAAGCCCGGTTCATCGTCCTCATGAAAGCCGGCAAAGACCGTACGCCCTCCTACGGCGGGTATCAGCAACTCCACTTCGGCTGCAGTCGAGTTACTGGTATATCCCATGACCAATCTGACTTTTTGCCCTTCACGTGGGGAATGAGGTAGTTCCAGGTTTCCTGGCTTTCCATGCAAGTCTTCGCCGAGAGGCCAGCGTTTTCGGGCGCCATTGACGAAGAACTTTGGGCGTTCCAGCAGGGCGCCCAGTAGTGTGGCCAGCCTGTCCAGCACTGGCACCCTGAATGTGCAGTCTAATAAACGGATATCGCCATTCTGGCTGGCAGTGACCAAGTCTCGATCATCATGGGTATCAACGATCACGGTGCCATACGCTTGGAGCAGGACCGGCGCAATGGGAGGTCGAGTGCCCAAGCAGTCGATCCTTGAGACGCAACCGCCTGTCATCGTGTATTCGCCTGGCGCTTGAGGCTTGAAGGCAATCCCGTCTTCCTGACCAAAACCACGACAGTTTCTTATGGAGGCCAGCACTCGAAAGTTCGCGTTATTGCCCTGTGTAGCAATGGTCTCACCCACCATGTTTTCCAGGTCGAGTTTGAGTGCGAATAGGCTTTCTTTTGAGGGGAGCCTGTCATCGAGATTTACCTCCACATTCAGGCCGGAGCCATGGGCATTGTGGACGGTGAGTTCCTCGCATACTGCAATGGATGCGTCGGCGAATTGAATTTTACCGGGCCTGACCCAGAGCCGTTGCGGCACATTCAATTGAGATCGATAGTCAAGGCCATCGACAACGATCCTGCGCCAAAATCGATACTCGATTGGGGTCCCGGCGGGTTTTGCCGTGCCAGAGCTTTGTGAATGCAGAAAAAGCTCCAGATCGCCGACACCTTTATTGCTGATGATCGTGATGTTACGCATCAGGAGGTCGCCATCGCAGAACCCTCCCGTGTCACCTCTCCCTTTCACAAAACCATCGCTGCGACTTGCCATATTACGGGCATGGAAGGTCACCGTATCGAGGTCTAAAGTGCCGAGCGCCGTCACAAGAATCCCGCTATGTCCGACCACCATATTGCGCAATCGCAACCATTCCATGAATGGCTGATGGAAATCCACACGGCTGAGCACGCCGTCCCGCAGGGTGACCCGTTGGCAAAGATTGTTACCGGTCGCGCCCCATCCTTCACCGTCGGCATGGGGCGTTATTTCAATGTCGTAGCAGGTATTGAGTTGGAAGTTGTAGGCATAGTTGAAACTTTCGTTCCGGATCGCCCACTGCATCTCAGTGCGAGCCCTCACCTGACAGCATTCAGCAAAATAAACATAGGTTGGGTTGCGTGGCGTATAGATATTTTCATCCTGGATGAAGCGCACATCCAGATCGAGCAAGCTGGTGCTGACACGTACGTATTCGTTTGATTCAGCATTGTTGCGGATGTCCAGCGTTAATCCCTTGACCGTGCGTCGTCGATCTTCCATTCGAAACACTTTCACCGAGGATACGTTAACGCCGGCCAGGGAATACCTTAGCGGCGAGGACACAACGCCATCTTTGTAGACTCTGTTTAGCTCGATCCGTTTTTTTGTCTCCGAGCGGTAGGTGTAAAAATCCTGCTCGGTGTAGATGATGACAAAGCTGTCGCTGACTTCCGGACGGCCGAACCAGCCCGAGAATCGTGACGAGCCTACGTCGAGATCCTGAGAACTCATCAAGAGCCTGACGACGGCTGAATCTGGCCCGTAGGTCTCTGCGCTGTTTTTTCTGCCAAAGACAAAGCGCCCGGACCAAGCCGAACAGTCGAATACGGCGCCAGAAAAATCGCAATCGGTGGTGAGTTCAACGAGGCCGTTACCGAGGAGTTTGAACCGACCCCTTGCAACCAGCGTCGCTTGCGCCTCGTTGGCCGCCCTTGCTGCTTTCTGCAAAGCGGGCACGCTATCTTCGTTGCCCAAGGGGTCTGCGCCGAATGCCGTCAATGACATTCGCTCCGAGGCGTCGGCAAGTACGCGAAGTTTCAGGCCTCCGGCAGTCACCAGATGAGGTTCGGCCGTTTCTGCCATGACTTCATACTGGAAGCCTTGCGCTAGAAGCGTGTCTCCTACCGATATCGCCGAGTCATTCAGCTCGACATCTTCCAGCATTTCGGAGACCGAACTAAACAACGCGCCGATGCGTGCAGACAGGTAGCGCACGAGTTTGGCTTCGGTAATTGAGTTATCAGGTAATTCTTCAAGTTGAAAGTTCATGGTTCTATTTCCTACGTAATAAGTACCGAGGTACTACCTTAGGAATGAAATTGAATGCGGGGGTGCACCAGATTTTATGCAGTCAGTTTTCAGCAGGCGAGTTGAGTAAGTAACTGCCTATGTAGCCTGTGATATGTTCGAGTGATAACTGTCAGGTATGACAGAAGCGACAAGCGGTCAGTTGGATGTGGTTGCTGCGGGTGAAGTCAAGAACACCTGATTCAACCAATACTCCGCCCCAGCAACCACTCACTAAAAGCCCGCACCTCCACTTGCCGCTCCCGTCCCGGCACGCACACCACGGTATACCGCGCACCCGCCAAGCGAACCTCCGGGCGATAATCAACCAGCTCACCACGCGCAACAGCCTCAGCAACCAGCACGTTGCTGGCGAGCACCAGCCCGTGCCCGGCGATCGCTGCCTGCAGTGCATGCTGTTCCTCGTCATAACGCCGCAAGCGGGCGTTCTCCAGCCAACCCAGGGTGCCGGCCTTGGCGCACCATGCAGGCCAGTCGACTGCGATGTTTGCGCTGCTCAGCCACGGCACGTCGATCAGTTCGACGGGCGAGCCCGCCGCGGGTGGTTGCCAACCGGGTCGACAATAAACGCCAAAGTGTTCATCCAATAAAGGCTGTTCGAACAGTTGTGGGTCCGGTCTGAACAGGGCGCGGATCGCCAGGTCGATGCTGGCGTCTCGTCGCAGGTCCACCACGTCGTTGTTGCTGTGCAGCCTGACGTCGATCTGCGGGTGCAACCGATGAAAGTCCCCGAGCCGAGGTATCAGCCACAGGCTGGCGAACGCTGGCGTTGTGCTCACCACCAGGGACTGCGCGGCACACGTTGGCGACAGTATCTGCAGGCCTTGCTGGATATCGAGCAGGGCGCGGTGCATGTAAGGGTGAAGGCGCTCGCCGTCGGCGCTCAGGCGCACGTTTTGGCTGGAGCGATCGAACAGGCGCACGCCAAGGAAGGCTTCAAGGCTTTTGACTTGGTGGGAGATCGCCGCCGGGCTGACGTTCAGTTCCTGAGCCGCGGCCTTGAAGCTGCCCAGCCGTGCGGCGGACTCGAAGCCGCGCAAGGCGGTGAGGGGCAGTTTGGCGAACATGGGCGGGTAGGTTACTCAGGTTGAGCGTGGCTCAATTTAGCTCAATTGTGCGCGGGGGCTCAACTTGCCAGGCTGTGGTCTTCCAATCCGGCTCAGGAGCCCACCGATGCAAGGCACGCCCCGTAAAATCCTCCAGGCCATCCTCTACGAAGCCGGCGGTGTGTTGTTCGTGGCCCCGGCGCTCGCGCTGACCTACGAACAAGGGATGGGATATTCAACCCTGCTGTCGCTGGTGATTTCTGCCGTTGCGCTGGCCTGGAACATGCTTTTCAACGGCCTGTTCGAGTGGTGGGAACGTCGCCAGCGCAGCCGCCATCGCACCTGGCTGCGACGACTGCTCCATTCCCTGGGATTCGAAGGCGGCTTGACGTTGATCCTGACTCCGGTGATTGGCGCATGGTTGGGCATCAGCCTGTGGCTGGCGCTGGTGACCAACCTGGGGTTGTTCGTGTTTTTCTTTTTTTACGCGCTGGTTTTTCAATGGGTGTTCGATCGAGTGTTCGATGTTCCGCTTTCGGCGCAGTCCGCAGCCAATGCCATGACTGGGCAGGACTGATTTATTATCTTGGATGATTAACGCTAACCTGGAAAAGCCGGGGGCAAAGCGGAGCCCCCGAGGGGCTTGCATCAATCTATCCCTTTTTCTCAAGTACTCAGAACTGCGCGTTGGCCCCCGCTGTTTGGAGTATGGATTTGCAATATGAAACGATGACCCTCTCGGCTTCATTCAGCGGGCGTCCGCCTTTGGAAATGACACGTCCGTCGGGGAGTTGGGACCATGAGTCACTTTCGCCCAGATTCATGTTTCGTTTGGCATATTCGTTCAAGCGCTCCAGGCACATATAGGGGAGGTCGTTGGTTGTCAGGACGGCTGTAATGATTTTTTGAGTGGCATCAGCCGTTATCTGGGACGTACCGTTTGCCGGAGTTCCAATTGCCCCCGACGTTTTACCACTGACTGAATTGTTTTTGTTTTCATCGATGGCCTTTTTGAGCTCTGCTTCTTTTCCAGCTAATTCAGCTACCTTCGCGTTGGCTGCGTCAGAAGGTGTGTCGGTCATCACTTTTTTCGCTGTCGCCAGTTCACTCTGAACGGCCGTCAATTCTTGCCGCTGGGCCGCTAATCCCGCGACTGATGCGCTGCCGGAGGACGATAGGTATACAGCCGGGGCAATGGCTCCCTGGTTAAGTTCTTCCACGGCTGCCAATGCCACCGAGTAACGCTGGAGCCTTGCCAGGAAAAAATTATATTGTGCATCATCAAGGGTGTCGTTCATGCGCGCTTCGCAGAGTCGATAAAATTCATCTCTGAAGAGCTGAATGTTCTTTGACCTGACGCCAATGTAGGCTGCCGAAGTTTGTACCGCGGCCGCTAATTCCGCCTTGGCCCTGTCGCTCAGCGTGCCGGAGGCAGCGAGTTGGGCCGCATAGGCTTGCATTGCATCCGGGCTGGGTTCCGCACAAATGGTGTCGTTACCGCTTACGATCGCTCTCTGGTTAATGTCTATGAATACGGATTTTTGTCTCTCTTGGGCGGTTTGAGGTAGCTGGAAGTCATGAGTCCTGTAGATGCTGTTCCAATTTGCATTGCAAGCAGTTAAGAGTAATGCAGTTATTATCAATAGTATTGTTTTCATCTGCTGCTCCTTTGCATTGTTTTTTACGTCGCTCAGGCTCAGGGTAGTCGGGCTTTTGTAGGTTGCCATTATTTGCAAAGGTTTTAAGAGCGTATGAGTGCGAGTGTTTAAAATGCGGACAGATATGTATCGCTTACTTAACACCTGGTTGGATTTGGGGACGGTGTCGGCTCGCAAGCTGCCCCGAAGTTCCGAGTGTCATCGTACTGCCGAGTCTCCCGCGACCTATGAGTCCATGGACGCGATACTTTTTTTATTATTCAAAACCAAATTCCGACGACTCAGAAACAACAAGCCCGCACACTCATGACGAGGTGCGGGCTGTTGATTACCCAAGCCTGCAATCAGAGACGCATGCCTTTGAACGGGTTCCAGCCTTGCTCGCCTTTCACTTCTTTGAGGTAGTACGCGTAGTTGGCCATGAGTGCGTACATCATCGACAGGGCGATGCTCAGGCCCGTACTCAAAGGACGGGGAAACTCCATGCCGATGAGTGCGAAAATCACGCTCAATGCGATATTGATCGCCAGGAAAATACCCAGCAGGGCCAGGTTTTTCTTCCAGAGGCCCAGGACGAACAGGTAGATAGGGCCGAAGAAAAACGCAATCACGTTGGCGTTGATGAGGATTTTTTTCTTGACGCCAGGCAGCGTCTTGACGGCTTCCTTGTAGCGCGGGTCGTTTGGTGCACCGTAGGTGTCAAAGAAGTCGAAGCGTTCCTGCCATTTGGCGCTGTATTTGCCAGTGCTTTGTACTTGTTCAGTCGTGCTCATTTTCAAGGCTCCTGTTTTCCATAAATAGTTGTCTTTCTTCCAAGAAATCCTGTGCTCTGGTTTAGAGCATTGGTTGCTTTGGTTTTGTCGAAGATTCGAGCGAGTCGTCCGGGGCACTTATTTTGCCGCTTTATGACCGTTGATGTGGAACATTCCGCATTGGCAGCTTGAGCGGTCGCTTGGTCTGTGACGCGCTTCACTCTATTTTTTCAATGGCACCTACCTTTGCAAGGCCGTCAGGTAGTCAGTCGCCTTGCGGTACTTTTCAATCCGATCCAGGTCTTTCTGGCTTGGCTCGCTTATGCGGGATAAGTCGCTGTTTTCCGCAAGGTCTGCCAGCTTCACTCGGCGCGCGATCGGGTCGCGAGCAGCCCGCTCGATAAAGGCCTGGTAAGTCTCGCCTTCGCGTTTGGTGAGCGCGTCGATTGCGCCCAGGATTGCTTCGCTGAAGCCTTCATCGCGCAGGTCGGCGAGGGTTGTCGCGGTGTCTTCGACCACGTCGTGCAGCACCGCCACGATACGCTCTTCGTCATGGGCCAGGCGCAGCATGACCTTCAGAGGGTGCAAAACGTAAGGCGCGCCACCCTTATCCACTTGCCCTTCATGGGCCAGCGCGGCAATCGATATCGCTTTTTCAAGGGTGCTCATGGTATTCACCTATGACGTGGTGGCAATTTGAATGACGCCCGTTTTGAAGCGGGAAATGGGGCACGGTACGCGCTCGTCGCTGGCTTTACGACTAATAGGATTCGCCGGGTTGATGGGGATAGGTCCGCCGAGAAGTTCTCGCCATGAAGATTCAGCTTCATACTCCCAGCTTTTACACCGTGGATAACCAGAAGAGGCGATGTTTTGTCGAGCGATCAACCCCATTTGCATGAGCTAAAGCTGAAGCACATTTACGACGGTTTCAAGCAACTGATCCCCATCTCTCTTTTTGTCATCGTGTTCGGCGTTGCTTTCGGCCTGGCGGCTGCGCAAACGGGCTTGAGTGATACGTCAGCCGTGCTCATGAGCACCCTGGTTTTTGCCGGCGCTTCTCAATTTGCCGCGTTGGATCTGTGGGGGCAGCAAGTGCCGGTCGTTCCGCTGATGATCACCGTCTTCGCTATCAACGCCCGGCACTTGTTGATGGGCGCGACGCTTTACCCGTGGTTGCGGGAATTGCCCGTTGCCAAACGCTACGGTGTGATGCTGGTTGTCTCGGATGCCAACTGGGCCATGGCGATGCAGGCGTTCAGTCAGGGCAAGCCGGGGCTGGGGATTTTATTTGGCGGCGGCATTGCACTGTGGGTCACTTGGATCCTGGGGAGTTGGCTGGGGCTTCATTTTGGCAGCGCCATCGAGAACCCGGTCAGTTTCGGGCTCGATATGGTGATGGGCTGTTTCTTGTTGGCGATGGTCGTGGGCGGGAAAAAGAACCTGCGCATGCTCATCATCTGGACTGTGGCGGCCTGCTCATCGCTGTTGGCCTATTGGTATTTGCCGGCGAACAGTCATGTCGTCGTCGGTGCATTGGCGGGTGGGATCCTGGGTGCGGTGTGGATGGAGAAAAAACAATGAATATCGAAACCGCGGGTTACGGCACATTGATCATCTTATCGATCATGGCCGTGGTGACATTGGCGACTCGCTGGGGCGGTGTTTTCGTGATGTCGTTCGTGCCGATCAACTATCGGGTGCAGCAGTTCATCACGGCCATGTCTGGCTCGGTGTTGGTGGCAGTGTTGGCACCGATGGCGGTCAAAGGTGATGACGGCGCACGCTTGGCGTTGCTCACCACGGCAGTCGTCATGTTGATCCTGAAAAAACCGTTGCCGGCGATTGCGGTCGGCATACT
>NZ_JACNDD010000249.1:0-4681 GCF_017351395.1 Pseudomonas sp. FW305-28 | reverse complement strand
AGCAAGCTCCCTCGCCACAGGGGCTGCTGATCGTTTATTTGCCATGGCGACCGCCCTTAGCCGACCTGATCGGCAATGTGTTGCGGCACCGGTATCTGAATCTCCAGCAACTGCTGGGCGAACGCCTTGCCCTGGGGATCGATGCGCAGGCTGGCGACACCGCCGCCACCGAGGGCGTTTTCCAGCAGGAAATTCAAACTGTGGGTACCCGGCAGGTACCAGCGTTCGACCCGGCCCAGCAGCGGGTCGAGCACGTGGCTCATCCAGTCGACCATCACCTCCGGGGTCAGCGCCTCGGCGATCCAGGGCAGGTATTCGGGTTCCCGGGCGATCACGCCAATGTTGCTGTGGTTGCCCTTGTCGCCGGAGCGCGCCACCGCCAGTTTGATCAGCGGCACGCTGGCGTCGGCCCGGCCCTGGGGTTTGGGCGGGGCCGGGGCGATCGGCAGATCGGTGGTGTGCAGCGGTTCGAAAGCGGGCAGGGAGCAAGGGTGGCGCTGACCGTCGAGTTCGATGTCGAGCCGACAGCTGGTTTTGTCGATCAGGAACGAGAACAGGCGAATCAACGGCGACACCGTCGGCCGGCCACCGACCAGGCCGGTCAGTCCCGGCGCCATGCCAGTGGCGGCCTGGGCGATTTCCCTGGAAAACAGCACCAGCGGCTGTTTATCCGGGTGCCGTACCGCCAGCTTGATCACCACCTCACGGCTGTCCCGGCGCTGGCCGTGCTGGCCATAAGTGGCTTCGCTGCCCAGCAGTTCGATGTTCACGTCGCTGTAGGGCGCCCAGCCACGTTGACGCAACAGCTGTGAGGTCTTGGCGACGATCGCCTGGCTGACCCGTTCAGCCTTGGCCACCGCATCGATGCCGGCGATCAGGCAGGTGGCGGTGCAGCGCCAGCCGTCCAGCCAAGTGGCGCAGACCTTGTACCGGTCGCCGGGCGGCAGGCCCCTGGCCCCATGGACGCGCACGGCGTGCTTGCCCTGCTGGGTCAACCTGACCTGGCTGAAATCGCAGATCACGTCGGGCAGCAGGTAGCCTTGCGGGTCGCCGATTTCGTAGAGCAACTGCTCGCCGACGGTCAACGGCGTAACCAGCCCGCCGCTGCCTTCGGTCTTGGTGACAATGAACGGGCCATCGGCGCTGACTTCGACGATGGGAAAGCCGATGTGCTCGTAATCCGGCACTGCCTGCCAGTCGGTAAAATTACCGCCGGTGCACTGGGCGCCACACTCGATGAGATGCCCCGCGAGCGCGGCCTGGGCCAATCTGTCGTAATCGTCCCAGGCCCAGCCGAACTCATGCACCAGGGCGGCGCTGACCACGGCACTGTCCACCACGCGGCCAGTGATCACCACATCGGCGCCCAGGCGCAGCGCCTCGACGATGCCAGGCGCGCCGAGGTAGGCGTTGATGGACACACACGCGGGAGGCAGGGGCTCGCCGCTGAACATCTCGCCGATGCCCTGGGCGGCGAGCCGTTCGTGTTGCGGTTGCAGGTCATCGCCCAGCAGCACGGCAATCTTCAGTGCTACGCCGGCCTGATCGCAGGCTGCTTGCAGAGCCTTCGCACAGGCCTGGGGATTGACCCCGCCGGCGTTGCTGATGACGCGGATCCCGTCGTCATGCAAACGCTGAAGCAGCGGGGTGAGGACCTCGATGAAGTCCGTGGCATAGCCGCTCGAAGCATCTTTCAGGCGCGCCCCGGCCATGATCGACATCGTGACTTCGGCCAGATAGTCGAACACCAGATAGTCCAGCGCACCGCCCTCGACCAGTTGCGCCGCCGCGGTGCAGGTGTCGCCCCAAAAGGCGCTGGCGCAACCGATTCGGATCGTTTTGGGCATGGCGTTCCCTCCGGCAAAGGTGGCTCGAGACTACCAAGCAAGCGCTTGGTTTGTAAACGGCCGCCGGTTCTTCTGGCCGAGCGCTTGCTTGGTTGCTTCGCTCGGCTTAAATTGCCCGCGCCACCGATGGTTTGCTGTGCAGTGGCGGCGCGTTGGTTGATCGACTGTAGGAGAGAATGGGTGGACGAGCAAAAAGCCCTGGGCGTGATGCGTGAGCTGGTCGACAACGGGCAACTGACCGACCCGGACAGTGCGCGCGGCAAACTGCTCCAGACTGCCGCCCACCTGTTTCGCAACAAGGGCTTCGAGCGCACCACGGTGCGCGACCTGGCCAGCGCCGTGGGCATCCAGTCGGGCAGCATCTTTCACCATTTCAAGAGCAAGGACGACATCCTGCGGGCGGTGATGGAAGAAACCATCCGCTACAACACCGCCTTGATGCGCGCGGCCCTGGCCGAGGCCGACAGCGTGCGCGAGCGGGTGCTGGCGCTGATTCGCTGCGAATTGCAGTCGATCATGGGCGGCACTGGCGAGGCCATGGCGGTGCTGGTCTATGAATGGCGTTCGCTCTCGCCGGACGGACAGCGGCACGTGCTGGCCCTGCGTGATACTTATGAAGACTTGTGGCTCGAGGTCCTGGGCCAGGCCAAGGAGGCCGGGTATATTCGCGGGGACGTGTCCATTACCCGGCGATTCCTCACGGGGGCGTTGTCCTGGACCACTACCTGGTTTCGCGCCGAAGGCAGCCTGAGCCTCGATGAACTGGCCGAGCAGGCCTTGATCCTGGTGCTTGAAGAAAAACAATAATCGAGCGGCGCTTTAAATGGCCGCATGGCTGGCTAAGCGGCTGAAACCGCCTAGCTTGATTGTAGTGATGGGGACTTTTGGGGAGTGGGTTATCTTGACGTTTTCGCCGATGGGGATGACCTCCCGTGTGCTGCTGGCCACTCTGGCCGTTTTCCTGGCGTTGCCGATCGAGGCGGCGCAACTGGTGCGGATCGGCGCGGCACACTTTCCACCCTATACCGTTCGTCCCGAGAACGGTGCCGACACCGGCCTGCTGCCGCAGATGGTGGAGGCCTTGAACCAGTCGCAAAGCGACTATCAGTTCATCCTGGTGCCGACGTCGATCCCGCGCCGGTTCAATGATTTCAAGCAGGGCCGGGTCGACATGGCCATTTTCGAGAACCCCGAATGGGGTTGGCAGGATGTGCCGCACACGTCGGTGGACATGGGCCTGGAAGATGCGGAAGTCTTCGTCGCCCAGCGCCAGCCGGAGCGCCAGCAAAGTTATTTCGCCGACCTCAGGGGCAAGCGCCTGGCGCTGTTCAGCGGTTATCACTACGCCTTTGCCGAATTCAACGCCGACCCCAAGTTTCTCGCCGGTCAATACAACGCCACGCTGACGTATTCCCACGACAGCAATCTGCTGATGGTCTTGCGCGGGCGGGCGGATATCGCCCTGGTGACCCGTTCGTACCTCAACGATTACGTGTTGCGCAATCCCGAAGTCGGCCCGCAGCTGCTGGTGTCTGAGCGCATCGATCAGGTTTACCACCATTACGCGCTGATCCGGCCACAGGCGCCCATTTCCAGTGAAGCGTTTGCACAGTTGCTGCAAACGCTGCGGGATAACGGTCAGATGCTGAAGATTTTCCAGCCCTACCAGATCCAACTGGTCTCCACGCATGCCCATTGAAGGCGACCCTAAATTTCCCGCCCCGGCTCACGTCACACGTTGACTACCGACGAATACGCGAGCCGTTCCCATGTCCAACCTCAACCACCCGACGACGCTGCCCTTGCCCGGTGGCCGTCGTCTCGGCGCCGATGAAACCGAACGCCACCTGAGCCTGATGCTCGAAGGTGCGCCGCTGATCCGGCTGCGCCTTGTGCGCGGCCCCGAGTTGCATGTGCATTTGCAGGAAATCAACGACCGCCCAGTGGGTCCGGCGCTATGGGCGGCCTGCTATTGGCTGTTTGCCCGCGATCCCGAGTGTCAGCACCTGACCTGGCACCTCGACGAGCGCCCCGGCGAAGCCTTGCTCAGCGGTTTATTGACGGTCACGGAGCGTGCCGGTGAATACCGTTGCGAGCGCACGATGTTCTGGCAGTTGCCGCAGCCCTGGCTGGGGGAGTCGTTCAGCGGCAGTTACCCGCAACAGATGGTCATCACCGATGGTCGCCGCCATCCACGCCGGCCCATGAAGCCGCGTGGCGAGGTGTATCGACGTTTCGATGCGCGGCTGGGGGCCTGGGTGTCCTTGCGCACCCTGGAAATCGAGCAGGACCTGGAGCGTTTCAACCGCTGGCAGAACAGCCCGCGAGTGGCGAGCTTCTGGCAGGAGGAGGGCAGCCTGGAGCAGCATCGCGAGTACCTGGGCAAGCTGCAGGCCGATCCCCGGGTCTTGACCCTGATCGGTTGCTTTGATGACCAGCCGTTCGCTTACTTCGAAGCCTATTGGGCCAAGGAGGATCGGATCGCGCCGTTCTATGAAGCCGACCACTACGATCGCGGCATCCACATGCTGGTGGGCGAAGAGCAGCACCGCGGGCCGCACAAGGTGGCGAGTTGGTTGTCGGCGCTGGTGCATTACCTGTTCCTGGACGACCCGCGCACCCAGCGCGTGGTCGCCGAGCCCCGGGCCGACAATGCGCGGATGATCGGGCACCTGCACAACCAGTGCTTCCATTGTGAAAAGGAATTCGATTTCCCCCACAAGCGCGCGGCGCTGATGATCCTGGGGCGTGAGCGGTTTTTTGATCGGTGTGGGTTGATGTAAGGGGAGGGGCGGTCATCAGGCCGCCATCGCGGGCAAGCCTTGCTCCCACAG
>NZ_JACNDD010000248.1:0-4752 GCF_017351395.1 Pseudomonas sp. FW305-28 | reverse complement strand
TTCAGGGTCAGCGCCGCGCGTGGTACAGGCTCACATGCCGAAACTCTTCCGGCTCGGCCAGGTCCGGCAGGGTCATGGCCTGGAGCATTTCGATGCGCCGGTACAGCGGATGCTGGAAATCCCGCACCCGGGAATCGGCCACCAACGCCTCGCGACCACGGCTGAGGAACTGGTCGAGCAGTGGCAGGTTGGCCCGGTCGTAGAGCACGTCGGCGACCAGGATCAGGTCGAAACGATCGGCCTCGGCGAAAAAGTCCGTCGAATAACCCAACGCCACGTCATTGAGCGCAGCATTGGCCTGACAGGCGGCAATCGCCAGTGGGTCGAGGTCGCAGGCCACCACCTCCAGCGCCCCAGCCTTGACCGCTGCGATGCCCGCCACGCCGGAACCGGCACCAAAATCCAGCACCCGCTTGCCTTCGACCCACTGCGGCTGCTCGGCGAGGTAGCGGGCCATCGCCAAGCCGCTGGCCCAGCAGAAACTCCAATAGGGCGGCTCGTGGAGAATGCGCCGGGTTTCTTCCGGGCTGAAGGCGCGGTCCATGTTGTCGCCGTCGATCAGCCACAACTTCAAGTCAGCGCCGGGTAGCGGACAAGCCACCAGACGCGCGTCGCCAAGCAATTCACTCAACGCCCGTTGCAGGTCTTGCGGTGCACTCATGGCGCTTTGACGAATTGCAGGGTGCCCAACGCCTGGGTGGTCGGTTGGCTGATGCGTTGTTCCGGCAAGTGCAGGATCAACTGGCCGGACTGGCTGGCGCGGCCACGCAGTTCCACGCGGGCGCCCACCGGGAAGGCTTCCGGGTTGAAGCGCAAGCGGAAGGGCAGGACCTGGTTGGTGCCGATCAGGCTGGAACTGGCAAGCAGTTGTTGTGGACGGTCCTTGTCGTCGATCACCAGCAGCGCCAGTTCCACTTCGGCTCCGGCCGGCACGCCTTGCAGGGTGCCGCTCAACTCGCGCTGGTACGCCGGCAGCGGTCCCAGCTCGGTGGCCTGCCGGGCCTTTTCCTGGGCCTGTTTCGGCGCGGGGGCCGGAGCGGGAGCGGCGGGCTTGGGGGCATCGCTGCTGCACGCCATCAGCAGGCTGAAAAAACTGAGCAAAACGAGCGATCGTAGCGGCATGTGTGGCTCCAGCAAGGTGAATTCCATGGATCTGACGGTAAGCCCGTCTGTATACCGTAAACCCTATGGCTTGTCTTGCCAGTGGGATGCGCTACCATGGCCCTCCCTTTTTTTGTTGCCTGCCACCATGCACTGTCCCTTCTGCGGTGCCAACGACACCAAGGTCATCGACTCGCGACTGGTCGCCGAGGGCGAACAAGTCCGCCGCCGCCGCGAATGCCTGGCTTGCGGCGAGCGTTTCACGACGTTCGAGACCGCTGAACTGGTGTTGCCGCGCCTGATCAAAACCGACGGCAGCCGCCAGCCGTTCGACGAAGAAAAACTGCGCGCCGGCATGCAGCGCGCCCTGGAAAAACGCCCGGTGAGCGTCGAGCGCCTGGAAGCGGCGCTGGTGCACATCAAGCACAAGCTGCGGGCGACCGGCGAGCGCGAGGTCAAGTCCCTGGTGGTCGGAGAGTTGGTGATGGCCGAGCTGCAGAAGCTCGACGAAGTCGCCTACATCCGTTTCGCCTCGGTATACCGGCGCTTCCAGGACCTGAACGAGTTCCGTGAAGAAATCGACCGCCTGGCCCGCGAACCGGTGAAAGAATGACTGTCCCGGCGCAGCAGGCCGTCCTCGACGCCCACTACATGGCCCGCGCCCTTGAGTTGGCGCGGCGCGGTCACTACACCACCCACCCCAACCCCCGGGTCGGTTGCGTGATCGTGCGTGACGGGCAGATTGTCGGCGAAGGCTGGCACATCCGCGCTGGCGAGCCCCATGCCGAAGTCCATGCCCTGCGGGCCACCGGTGACAACGCCCGGGGCGCCACGGCCTACGTGACCCTCGAGCCTTGCAGTCATCACGGGCGTACCCCGCCTTGTGCCGATGCGCTGGTCAATGCCGGCGTGGTGCGGGTGGTGGCAGCGATGCAGGACCCTAACCCGGCAGTCGCCGGGCGCGGCCTGCAACGCCTGGCCCAGGCCGGCATCGCCACCGAAAGCGGTGTGCTGGAAGGTGAGGCGCGCAAGCTCAATGAAGGTTTTCTCAAGCGCATGGAACAGGGCCTGCCGTTCGTGCGGGTCAAGCTCGCCATGAGCCTGGATGGCCGCACCGCCATGGAAAGCGGTGAAAGCCAGTGGATCACCGGCCCGGCCGCACGTTCGGCGGTCCAGCGCCTGCGCGCCCAAGCCAGTGTGGTGCTGACCGGCGCCGACACGGTGCTGGCGGACAATGCCCGGCTGACCGTGCGCGCCGATGAACTCGGGCTGGATGCCGAGCAGACTGCGTTGGTCATGAGCCGTCCGCCGTTGCGGGTACTGGTGGACGGGCGCCTGCGGGTGCCGCTGGATGCGCCGTTCTTCAAGGCCGGTCCGGCGCTGGTCGCTACCTGCATGGCGGTGGAAGAACAATACGCCAACGGTCCTGAATGCATGATCGTGGCGGGCGATGACGGCCAGGTCGATCTGCGTAGGCTGCTGGTGGCGCTGGCTGCCCGGGATGTCAATGAAGTGCTGGTGGAGGCTGGTCCGCGCCTGGCGGGGGCTTTCGCCCGGCAGGGGCTGGTGGACGAGTTCCAGATTTTCATCGCCGGCAAGTTCCTCGGTTCTTCGGCGCGGCCACTGCTGGACTGGCCGCTGGCGCAGATGAAGGACGCTCCCCAGCTGAAAATCACCGAAATCCGCGCCGTGGGCGATGACTGGCGAGTCATCGCCGTTCCCGTCGCGCAGGCGAGCGTATAATTCCCGGCTTTCGCTCACGCGGCGGCCCGTTCTCGAGGAGGACTCCATGTTTACCGGCATCATCGAATCCATCGGCAGCATCCGTGCACTCACCCCCAAGGGCGGCGATGTGCGGGTCTACGTCGAAACCGGCAAGCTCGACCTGAGCGACGTCAAGCTGGGCGACAGCATCGCGGTAAACGGCGTTTGCCTGACCGCCGTCGAACTGCCAGGCAACGGCTTCCTGGCGGACGTCAGCCGCGAAACCCTCGACTGCACGGCCATGAACGACCTCAAGAGTGGCAGCCCGGTCAACCTGGAAAAAGCCCTGACCCCCACCACTCGCCTGGGCGGGCACCTGGTCAGCGGCCACGTGGACGGCGTCGGCGAAGTGGTCTCGCGCACGGATAACGCCCGGGCCGTGGAGTTTCGCATCCGCGCCCCGAAGGAGCTGGCCAAGTACATCGCCCATAAAGGCTCGATCACCGTCGACGGCACCAGCCTGACGGTCAACGCGGTGGATGGCGCCGAATTCCTGCTGACGATCATTCCCCACACGCTGAGCGAAACCATCATGGCCTCGTACCGGCCAGGTCGCCGGGTCAACCTGGAAGTCGACTTGCTGGCCCGTTACCTGGAACGCCTGCTGTTGGGCGACAAGGCCGCAGAGCCTGACTCTTCCCAACGGCGGGCCGGTAACATCACCGAAAGTTTTCTGGCCGCCAACGGCTACCTCAAATCCTGACCCAAGGGGGTGCCGCGTGGCGCTCAATAGCATCGAAGAACTGGTTGAAGACATCCGCCAAGGCAAGATGGTCATCCTCATGGATGACGAAGACCGCGAGAACGAAGGCGACCTGATCATGGCCGCCGAGTGCTGCAAGGCCGAGCACATCAACTTCATGGCCAAGCACGCCCGTGGGCTGATCTGCATGCCGATGACCCGCGAGCGCTGCGAACTGCTGAAGTTGCCGCTGATGGCGCCACGCAACGGCTCGGGCTTCGGCACCAAGTTCACCGTGTCCATCGAGGCCGCCGAAGGCGTGACCACCGGGATCTCCGCCGCTGATCGCGCGCGCACCGTACAGGCTGCCGCCGCCCGGGACGCCAAGGCCGAAGACATCGTCAGCCCCGGCCACATCTTCCCGCTGATGGCCCAGGCCGGTGGCACCCTGGCCCGCGCCGGCCACACCGAAGCAGCGTGCGACCTGGCGCGCATGGCCGGCTTCGAACCCAGCGGCGTGATCTGTGAAGTGATGAACGACGACGGCACCATGTCCCGTCGTGCGGAACTGGAAGCCTTCGCCGCCGAACACAACATCAAGATCGGCACCATCGCCGACCTGATCCACTACCGGATGATCCACGAACGTACCGTTCAGCGGATTGCCGAGCAGCCGCTGGACAGCGAACTGGGCCAGTTCAACCTGGTGACTTACCGCGACTCGGTGGAAGGCGACGTGCACATGGCGCTGACCCTGGGTACTGTATGCGCCGAAGAGCCGACCCTGGTGCGCGTGCACAACATGGACCCGCTGCGCGACCTGCTGATGGTCAAGCAACCCGGCCGCTGGAGCCTGCGGGCCGCCATGGCCGCGGTGGCCGAGGCCGGCAGCGGCGTGGTGTTGCTGCTCGGCCACCCGCTCGATGGCGACGTGCTGCTGGCGCACATTCGTGAAACCGGCGATCAGGCAGCGGTGAAAAAACCGACCACCTACAGCATCGTCGGTGCCGGTTCGCAGATCCTTCGCGACCTGGGCGTGCGTAAAATGCGCCTGATGAGCGCACCGATGAAATTTAATGCGATATCCGGTTTCGATCTGGAAGTTGTAGAATACGTGCCCTCCGAATAATGGCCCGGAGATTTCGGCATTGTTGTTCACTTGAGTAAGGCTGGTTGGATTCATTGTGGCGAGGGAGCTTGCTCCC
>NZ_JACNDD010000247.1:0-4862 GCF_017351395.1 Pseudomonas sp. FW305-28 | reverse complement strand
CACCCCTGGCACGCTGGTTTCCCGGGTCATGTCGCTCTGGATGAAGGCCCCCATCGGCCCGTCCTCGAATTCACATCCCAGGGACTCGGCCAACGGACTGGCGACGCGGGTGCGAGGCAGGACAAACAGGCCTTCGATGCTCACCACTCGACCATTGGCCAACACCACGTCGGCCCGGTCGCCTTCGATGCGCTCGACGTGCTCGGGCACCATTGTGACTCCGCGTCGCTCCAGGCTGGCACGCTGCTCAGGGTCGGGCTCGAACACGCCGCGTGTGAAGAACGTGGTCGGTCCCCAGTCCGGAAGCATCAGCGCATGGTGCAAGGACATTTCCGAGGTCGCCAGCACGCCGATCGGCCCTTGCTCCAGCTCATAGCCATGGCAATACGGACAATGAAACACGCTCTTGCCCCAGCGCTGCGCCAACCCTTCCACGTCGGGCAGCTCATCGATCACACCGGTGGCCAACAGCAGCCGGCGGGCATCGAAGCACTGCCCGTCGCTCGTTGCCAGGGTAAAGCCGTCCGCCACCTTGTTGGCATTGATCACGGTGCCCGATACCCATTCAACGGTCGGATAGGCCATCAGTTGGCGGCGCGCATCCTCGGCGATGTCCCCGGGAGCCCGGCCATCCTGACCGAGAAAGCCATGGGAGCTGGCCGCGAAGCGATTGCGACGCTGGCCGGCATCGATCACCAATACCTTGCGGCGGGCACGGGCCAGTTGCAAGGCTGCGGACATACCGGCGTAGCTGCCGCCTGCGATGATGACGTCATAGCGCATGATCATTCTCCAAGAAAGGTTTCGACGGGTGCGGCAAGGTCACGACACATCGTAAGTTCCTTGAAAAGCACCTGTCAACGATCTCGTAACTTTTGCAATTACAGGCGATACTCACACCCGCCTCCGCCATGGAATACCGCAACGATCATGAGAACCGACACCCGCCTGTCCCGCATGCTGCATGTGTTGATCCACATGGACCGCCACCAGCAATCCGCCACCTCCGATACCATTGCGCAGATGCTCGGCACCAACCCGGTGGTGGTGCGTCGGACCATGGCCTTGCTCAAGGAAAAGGGCTATGTCACGTCGGAAAAAGGCCATCGCGGCGGCTGGACCTTGAGCAAGCCGCTGTCGGAGATGACCTTGCTGGATATCCATCAGGCCTTGGGCAGCACGTCGATCTTCGCCATCGGCCTGTCCACCGATCATCCGCAATGCCTGGTGGAACAAGCGGTGAATGCGGCGTTGACGGATGCGTTCGATGAGGCCCAGGCATTGCTGCTCAAGCGTTTGGGGGCGATTACCCTGGCGCAGTTGGCAGAGGATTTTGATCTGCGGTTTCGACAGGTTTGCGCAGAGGACGGGGCTGACCTTTCGCGGATGGGGCATTGATATTGGTGGGTGTAGCGCCATCGCGAGCAAGCTCGCTCCCACAGGGTTAACCGAGCCAAAAAAAACGCCGCTCAATGAGCGGCGTTTTTGTACCTCACCAGACAGCGTCCGGCTTACAGCGCCATATCAGCCGCTGGGTTGGCTTCACGGGCTTCCGCCGGCTTGGCCGGTGCCGCAGGGGCGCCTGGCTTGCCGATGGCCGGTGGCGGGTCCAGTTGCAGGACCTCGCTGGTGTAGGCCCATTCCTGGGCTACGCGCTCAGGGCTATCGTTGAGCTTGGTGCCGTAGCTCGGCACGATCTGGTGCAGTTTTTCCTGCCAGGCCGGGCTGGCGACCTTGTCCTTGAAGACCTTCTCAAGCACGGTCAGCATGATCGGTGCAGCGGTCGAGGCGCCAGGCGAAGCACCCAGCAGGCCGGCGATGCTGCCGTCCTGGGAGGCAACCACTTCGGTGCCGAGTTTCAGCACGCCGCCCTTCTCTTCGTCACGCTTGATGATCTGCACGCGCTGGCCGGCCTGCCACAGGCGCCAATCTTCTTGCTTGGCCTCCGGGAAGTACTCTTTCAGGGCGTTGAAGCGATCTTCATCCGACAGCATCAGCTGGCCGGCCAGGTATTCGACCAGTGGGTACTGTTCGATACCGACCTTGGTCATCGGCCACATGTTGTGGGTGGTGGTGCTGGTCAGCAGGTCGAAGTACGAGCCGTTCTTCAGGAACTTGGTGGAGAACGTTGCGAACGGGCCAAACAGGATCACGCGCTTGCCATCGAGCACACGGGTGTCCAGGTGTGGAACCGACATCGGCGGTGCGCCCACCGAAGCCTTGCCGTACGCCTTCGCCAGGTGCAGCTGGGCAACGGTCGGGTTTTCGGTGACCAGGAACGAACCACCCACCGGGAAACCTGCGTATTCACGCGCTTCCGGGATGTCGGACTTCTGCAGCAGGTGCAACGCACCGCCACCGGCGCCGATGAACACGAACTTGGCGTCGGTCTCGGTTTCGGTACCGTCTTTCAGGTTCTTGTACGAAACGCGCCAGGTGCCGTCTTCGTTGCGGGTGATGTCTTCCACTTCGCTGGACAGCTTGAGGGAGAAGTTCGGCTTGGTTTGCAGGTAAGCCGCGAATTGACGAGTGATTTCGCCGAAGTTCACGTCAGTACCCAGGGGACTCCAGGTGGCCGCGACTTTCTGGCTCGGGTCACGCCCTTGCATCATCAGCGGAACCCACTTGCTGATCTGCTCGCGATCTTCGGAATACTGCATGCCGGCGAACAACGGACTGGCCTGGAGGGCTTCGTAGCGCTTCTTCAGGAACGCGATGTTCTCGTCGCCCCACAAAAAGCTCATGTGCGGCGTGGAGTTGATGAACGAGCGCGGGTTCTTCAGCACACCGTTCTTGACCTGCCAGGACCAGAACTGGCGGGAGATCTGGAAGGCTTCGTTGATTTCGATGGCCTTGGAGATATCGACCTTGCCGTTCTTGTCTTCCGGCGTGTAGTTCAGTTCAGCCAGCGCAGAGTGACCGGTACCGGCATTGTTCCAGCCGTTAGAGCTCTCTTCGGCAACACCGTCCAGGCGCTCGACCATTTCCATGGTCCAGCCCGGCTCCAGCTCATTGAGCCAGACGCCGAGTGTCGAGCTCATGATGCCCCCACCGATGAGCAAGACATCCACTTTTTTTGGCTCGGCGGCGTGCGTGGTCGCAAGACCCATCGCCATCGCCAGGCCCAGTAGCGCCGTGTGTGTTTTCTTCAACATGTGTGTATCCCTAGGATGGAACGCCATTCCGCCCTCCGGTCCTGATCAATGATAGACCACATCCACGGCCAGCAAAGCCAGGGGGATGGGATCGAGACGGACTGGAGGATGGACCTACAGGGCCGAGCAGATTCGTCGGCCTCTCGTTTATGTCTCTCCGGCGCTGACTTCTTGTAGGTCTTGGCTTCAGCTGGGTGAGGGACGCTGCGAAACGGTGATTATCGAGCTGGCATAGCCGCGCCCGATTGTCGCAGCGGGGGGAGTTTACATAAGGAAATAAACAGACCGAAGCGCATTTTTACATTCTTGGCAAAAACGTCGACCAAATGACGGCATTTTACTGGCCCTGATCGGCGCCTTCCGTGGGGTCAGGGCCCTTCCGGTCAGAAGTACTTGAGGATCGCGATATCACGACGACGCTGTTTGAACCCGGCAAACCAACGTGTCGGGAAAAACAGCGCCACACCCAGCAGCACACTCCATAACCACACCATAGGCAAATCATCGAACCCGAAATAGGTCCCCTGGTTGGTCCCCCAGACGCCAACTGCAATCAGGTACAGCGCCTTGAGCACGTATAGGTGCAGCAGATAAAAGAACATCGGTGCGCCGCCGTAGACCGCCAACAGCGCAATGGCTCCCCGCTCCTGGGCTTTTTCAAAGAGTGCCAGCAACATCAGCCCTATTCCCAGGGTCGGCATCAGGAACATCAACGACGGCGGGTACTTCGTCGCGCTCATGAAGCTCATGAAGGTGCGCAGCGCGTCGCCAGTCTGGACCCAGGGCTTGTCGCCGTACACATTCAGGTACCGGATGAACACGAAGGCCAGCAGCAAGCCCAAACCCATCGTGAACAGCCGGCGCAAACGTACGGCGGGCTCGACGTCCTTGCCGAACCACGGCCCGATGGCCCATCCCAGCAGGATCACGCCGATCCACGGCAGCACCGGATACGTGGTGCGAGCGCGGGTGAACTCGGTGATATCGATGAACGCCCGCTGGTGAAGAATCGACCACGGCACGAAAAACGGAGAATCGGGCCCCAGCACCACACCGTCCAGCAGGTTGTGCCCGGCGACGATGGCCACCCCAAGGACGATCAACCAACGGCGCTTGAAGTGCAGCAACGCGGCCAGGACGATCATGCAGATGCCGATGCACCAGATCACTTGCAACCACAAGGTCTTGGGCGGGAATTCGGCGTTCCAGGCGAAACACACGAAGGTGAGCTCCAGAAACACCAGGAACAGGCCGCGCTTGAGCAGGAACAACGAGGTCTGGCCGGCGCTGTGTTTCTGGCTGTAGAGCCAGGCCGACAAACCAGTGAGGAAGATAAAGACCGGGGCACAGAGCGTACTGAGCAGGCGGGTGAAATACAGATCAGGGGTCACGCTCAGCGCATCGATGGGATCGGTGACCTGACGGTGCAACAGAAACGTCTCGCGAACATGATCCACCAGCATCAGCAGCATGACGAACCCCCGCAGGGCATCGATGGCGAGCATGCGCACATGGTTTTTGGCGGTACTGGCTGCAAGTGCAGGCGCGATGACGCCGGACGGGCTCGTCATGCTTGGGGATTGGCTCATGGCATTACTCGGATGGAAGGTTGTTGGTCCCTGTAAGGCAGGAATGAGAATTCCTGTCAAACGAAATCGGATAACATAACATAAGATCGCTTTCGCGAGCAGGCTCGCCCCCACGAGC
>NZ_JACNDD010000246.1:0-4877 GCF_017351395.1 Pseudomonas sp. FW305-28 | reverse complement strand
TAACCCCCATAGCCCAAGCCCGACTGTCATCATTCCTGTCAGTTACGGTCATTGCCGCGCCGTCGGGTTCTGCGGACAATCTGCCGCAGTTCCCCCAATGGATCGGCTGTCATGTCGCAACAGATTTTTTTCGCCCATGCCAATGGTTTTCCCTCGGCCACCTACGGCAAGCTGTTCGCCGCATTGGCGCCGCAGTACCAGGTCGCGCATCTGGAACTGCACGGCCATGACCCGCGTTTTCCGGTGGACGATAACTGGCACAACCTGGTGGACGAACTGATCCATCACCTGGAGCAGCAACCGGCGCCGGTGTGGGGCGTTGGCCACTCCCTGGGTGGCGTGCTGCACCTGCACGCGGCGTTGCGCTACCCGCAGTTGTATCGCGGCGTGGTCATGCTCGATTCGCCAGTGCTGACCCGTACCGACCAGTGGGTGATCCTGGCCGCCAAGCGCCTGGGGTTCATCGATCGCCTGACCCCGGCGGGCCGGACCTTGGGCCGGCGTGAGGAGTTCGCTGACCTGGAATCCGCCCGGCAGTATTTTGCCGGCAAGACACTGTTCCGCGGCTTTGACCCGGATTGCTTCGACGCCTACCTGCAACACGGCCTGCAACAAGTCGGCGACCGGTTGCGCCTGCGCTTCGACCCGGCCACGGAAATCAGTATCTACCGCGGCGTGCCGCACACCAGCCCAGGACGGCCCCGCAAGCTCAAGGTGCCGCTGGCGGTGGTGCGCGGCCGGCAGAGTCGCGTGGTGATGCGGCATCACACCCGTTCGGTGGGGCGTATGCTCCATGGCGAATCCCTGAGCATGCCCGGCGGCCATATGTTTCCTCTCGAACGTCCACAAGACACGGCCAACCTGCTCAAGAACCTGTTCCAGCGTTGGGAAGGGCGCAGCGCATGAGCATGGTCGAGGAGGTCCGCCTGAGCCTGCCTCACATCGAGCTGGCGGCTCATTTGTTTGGCCCGGAAGACGGGCTGCCGGTGATTGCCCTGCACGGTTGGCTGGACAACGCCAACAGCTTCGCCCGCCTGGCGCCCAGGCTCGAGGGGCTGCGGGTGATCGCCCTGGACATGGCCGGTCACGGTCATTCCGGGCATCGACCGCCGGGTGCCAGCTATGCCTTGTGGGACTACGTCCATGATGTGCTGCAAGTGGCCGAACAACTGGGCTTGAAGCGCTTCGCCCTGCTGGGGCATTCCATGGGTGCCATTGTCTCGCTGGTGCTGGCCGGTTCCCTGCCGGAACGGGTGACGCACCTGGGGTTGATCGACGGGGTGATTCCTCCTACAGCCAAAGGCGATAGCGCGGCCGAACGCATGGGCATGGCCCTGCAAGCCCAGTTGGATTTGCAGCAAAAACGCAAGCCGGTCTACAAAACCCTCGACCGGGCCATCGAAGCGCGTATGAAGGGGTTGGTAGCGGTCAGCCGCGAGGCCGCCGAGTTGCTGGCCCAGCGCGGCCTGATGCCGGTGCCCGGAGGCTATACCTGGCGCACCGACAACCGCCTGACCCTGCCATCGCCCCTGCGCCTGACCGAGGAGCAGGCCATGGCGTTCGTTGCGCGGGTCGCTTGTCCGGCGCATCTGGTGGTGGCGGCCGATGGCATGCTGGCCCAGCACCCGGAGCTGCTGGAGCGTCTACCCTTCAGTCATGAGCAGTTGCCTGGAGGCCATCATCTGCACCTTAACGATGAGGTCGGTGCCGGGCTTGTAGCAGACTGTTTCAATCGGTTCTTCACTGTTCCTTGACTTGCGCCGGGCAACTGTCGAGGCTGAGCGGGTTGAAAGGGAGACAACCATGACAGACCTCTGTTTGCCAGCCTCGCGGTGCATCGGCGACGCCCGTCGCGTCCAAGCGTCCCAGGCCAAGCCGATCCGATGAAATTATCCGTTCACTTACTCGTCCTGCTGGTGCTGGCCTGCTTCAGCCCTGCGTCGTTCGCCGTCGATGTGCCGGGCAGTCGCGACCTGGATCGCGTGCCACGCATGCCCGATGCACAGATCGTCGATTATCGGCAAACCAGCGACCTGGAACGTGTCTACCCCATGGGCTCGATCCGCAAGATCAGCGGCCAGTTGCGCTTTGACGGCCAAGTCGATGCCCGTGGGAATGTCACGTCGGTCACCTATGAGCTGCCGCCGGAACATTCCGCGACCCAGGCCTTTACCGCGGCGCGCGAAGCGTTGCAGAAACAGGGCGCCGAGCTGTTGTTCTGGTGCCAGGCCCGCGATTGCGGCGAAAGCAGCCTGTGGGCCAACGATGTCTTCGGCAACGCCAAGCTCTATGGCGCCGACAACGGCCAGGCCTTCCTGTTGCTGCGCCTGGCGCCGCCCGCGGACAGCACGCTGATTGCGCTGTATGCCATCACCCGCGGCAATCGCAAGGCCTACCTGCATGTCGAGCAGTTCGAGGCGAATGCTGCGTTGGGGGACTTGCTGCCGACATCGGCCACCCTGTTGCGCCAGCTCAAGGACACCGGGGTCCTGGACTTGCCGCGTCTTGCCGGCGAGCCGGACGACACCTGGTTGCGCCTGTTGTCCCGGGCGCTGAACCTGGACACGGGCCTGCGGGTCAGTATCGCCGGGCCCCGGGCCGAGGACTGGATTGAGGCGCTGGCGGGCCAGGGCGTCCGGGTGGCGCGCATGGAGGCCGCCAGCGGCGAGGCGGCGGGACTGCACCTGGAGTTGCTGCGCTAAGCTGTCTCGGGGCAGTGGTTTCACACCCGTGCCCCGGTCCTGTTCATTTTTCGAGACCCTACATGCTCAATAACGATCGGCTGTTGGTGCAGATCCTGCTCCTGGTGTTGTTCGGCGCAAGCCTCTGGGTCATGGCGCCGTTCTGGTCGGCGCTGTTCTGGGGCGCGGTGCTGGCATTCGCCAGTTGGCCGCTGATGCGCCTGCTGACCCGCTGGGTCAATGGTCGCGAATCCCTGGCGGCGGCGTTACTGACGGTGGGCTGGATGCTGTTGGTGGCGGTGCCGCTGGTGTGGTTGGGTTTCAACCTGGCCGACCATGTGCGCGATGCCACCGCGTTCATCAGGGACGTCCAAGTCGATGGCTTGCCCGAAGCCCCAGACTGGCTTGCCGCTATCCCCTTGGTGGGTGGGCGGCTGGTGGGCATCTGGAACAGCATCGATCAGCAGGGCGCGGCCATGATGGTGTCCATCAAGCCGTACCTGGGGCAGGTCGGCAACTGGCTGTTGGCGCGCAGTGCGCAGATTGGCGGCGGCATACTCGAACTGACCCTGAGTATTGTGTTCGTGTTCTTTTTCTATCGCGACGGCCCGCGCCTGGCGGCGTTCGTCCATGGCTTGCTGGAACGCCTGATCGGCGACCGTGCCGGTTACTACATCGAACTGGTGGCCGGTACAGTGCAGCGGGTGGTCAACGGCGTGATCGGCACCGCGGCGGCCCAGGCCGTGCTGGCGCTGATCGGCTTCCTGATCGCCGGGGTGCCGGGGGCGCTGGTACTGGGGATCGTCACGTTCCTGCTGAGCCTGATCCCCATGGGCCCACCCCTGGTCTGGATCCCCGCCACGGCATGGCTGGTGTGGAAGGGTGAATACGGGATGGCGGTGTTCCTCGGCATCTGGGGCACATTCATCATCAGTGGCGTGGACAACGTGCTCAAACCCTACCTGATCAGCCGTGGCGGAAACCTGCCCCTGGTCATCGTGTTGCTGGGGGTGTTCGGCGGGTTGATCGCCTTCGGTTTCATCGGCCTGTTCATCGGCCCGACCCTGTTGGCGGTGGCCTACAGCCTGTTGACGGACTGGAGCAAGAGCCAGGCGCGATAGCTTGAATACCAAGCACCTGTGGCGGGGGGGATTGCCGTGACGAGGGGATAAATCCCCTCGCCACGAGTGAGTTTCAATCCAGGCTTGCCGGTGAATCAGGTCGCCACGTTCAGGTGTTTCCCCACCGTCGCGACGTTATCCAGCGAGTATTGCCGGCTGAGGTTGGCGATCATTCTGTTCAACGCTTCGCTGCCATTGGCCTGCCCGTTGGTGCTGTCGCTACGGCGGCCGGCCTGCAAGGCGTCGTTGAGCTCGTCGCTGTCGACCCCGCCGCTGCTGTCGCTGTCGAGGGCTTCCATCAGCATCGCGCTGGTGTCGGTGCTCGACGTACCGTTGCTCGCCTGCAAGGCGCTGCTCAGTTCGCTGGCGGTGACAGTGGCGTCACCATCGGCGTCGAGCTGGCTGAACAGTTCGTCACTGGACGCCTGTTGCGGTGGGGGAGGCGGTGGCGCGAGGCTGGCGGCCAGTTCATCAAGGCTGACGGTGCCGTCCTCGTTCTTGTCCAGGGCCGAGAACACTTGCTGGCTGTCGGCACTGCTGCCGGCGCTGGCCAGGCCGCTGCTCAACTCGTCGCTGCTGACCACGCCATCACCGTCGGCGTCCAGGGCGCTGAGCAGCGCGTCGGCCAGTTCGGTATTCGGCGCCTGGTCCCGTGGCGGTGGAGGTGGCGGCGCCATCGCGGCCATTTCCTCGCTGCTCAGGTCACCGCTGCCATCACTGTCCAGGTCGCCAAAATTGTCGCTCAGGCTGACCAGGATGCCGTCGTCGCTTTTTTGCGACAGGGCGCTGCTCAACTCTTCCTGATTGACCGAGCCGTCGCCGTCACTGTCGAGCTTGCTGAGCAGTTCCTTTTGAAACTGCTGGCTGCGGGCACTGCTGGTTGCGGTACTGCTGGTGCTGGTATAGGTCGAGTAACTGCTGACGCTACCGATCATGGGCGCTCTCCTTGGGCTGGAATAGCCGGTGGGTGCACCGGCTTATGCAGCCTCGGCGGGGGAGTTGTCGGGGGTGTGTGGAGTTTGTACCGGTGGGTGTACAAACTCAGTCCCGGCGCAGTGTCGAGTGTGGGAGCGGG
>NZ_JACNDD010000245.1:0-4879 GCF_017351395.1 Pseudomonas sp. FW305-28 | reverse complement strand
GCGCTGGAAGATCTCGCCTTCGGCCAGGCCGGATTGTTTCAGGCCCTTCATCAGGTCTTCGGTGGAGATCGCCTTGTTGCCTTCGATCTCGATACTGGCGATGGAGGGACGCTCGACGACGGTGATGACCAGGACATCACCGTCGTGTCCCAGTTGGATGTCCTGGAAAAAGCCGGTCTTGAACAGCGCACGCGTGGACTCCACCAGGCGCCGCTCATCCGCGTTATCGCCGACGTTCAATGGCAAGGCACCGAAGACACTGCCTGCGGAGATGCGCTGGAGGCCGTTGATGCGAATATCGGAAATCTTGAAACCTTGGGCGTGGGCAAGTGTGACATTGAACAGCAGTGCAGCCGAGCAGAGCAGGCGCGAAAAATTCATCAAGATCTTATCCAGAACACATCGACAGGTGGTGTAGGTGGACGCGGATATCTCACCGCAAGACGAGTCACCGCGGGAGCGAGCGGGCTGGTGGCGAGCAAGCATAAAAGTTCGCTGCGTTTGGTGCGGTTAACCCAATGTCAAGTTAGGTAAAGGTTGGCCCGTGGCGATGACGGTACGCGGCACACGGGCGATAATGGGCCGACACCTACTCAAGAGCGTCCCATGATCTCTGTATTGCTAGTCGACGATGACCAGGAACTGACGGGAATGCTCAGCCAATACCTGGAGCGCGAAGGCTTTGAGGCGACTGCCGTGCACACAGGGGAGGAGGGCGAGGTGCAAGCGCTGTCCGGTCGCTATAGCATCGTGGTGCTGGACGTGATGCTGCCGCGGTTGTCGGGTATCGAGGTGCTCAGGCGCATTCGGGCCGTGAGCCAGGTGCCAGTGGTGTTGCTGACAGCTCGTGGCGACAACATCGACAAGATCACCGGCCTGGAACTGGGCGCCGATGACTATGTGCCCAAGCCCAGTTCGCCGGGGGAGCTGGTGGCGCGTTTGCGGGCGATCATGCGCCGGGTGCAGCCAGCGGATCGGCCATCCAGCGAAGTGATCAGGACCGGGCCGCTGGTCCTGTGGCCCGGCAAGCGCCAGGCGCTCTGGCAGGGGCGCGAGCTGGGGGTGACCAGCACCGAGTTCAGTTTGCTCGAGGAACTGGCCCGCTGTGCCGGGCAAGTGGTGAGCAAACAGAACCTGTCGCTCAATGCCCTGGGTTGTCCCTTGACTCGCTATGACCGACGCATCGATGTGCACATCAGCAGCATTCGCCACAAGCTGGGACCGCGCCCCGATGCCAAGGCCTGGATCCAGAGCGTGCGGGGCCTCGGTTACCTGTTGATCGCCGAATGATGAAGCCCAGCCGGCTGTTCTGGAAACTGTTCCTGGCGTTCTGGCTCGCCACCAGCTTGACGTTTCTGGTCGGGCTGGGCTTCCTGGTCATGGGCAGTTCCAGGCCGGGTGATCCTCATCTGGAAACGGTCCTGGCCACTGAAGAGCAGCTATTGCGACAGTTTGGCATCGAGTCGGGCCGGCAACTGCTGGCGGTGTGGGAACACCCGGATGACCAGGCCGTTGGTGTCTATGACAGCGCGGGTCAGCTGTTGGCCGGCACGCCAGTGCCGCAACCGGCCTATGAGCGATCGGTCATCAGCAAGGACGGCATCGTGCTGTCGCTCAAGTCAACCCATCCCCTGGGCAAAGAAGGCGACAGGGGGCCGAGCCACTGGACGCCGTTGATCATCGGCACGGTCATGAGTGCGCTGTTCAGCGGTTACATGGCGTTCTACCTGGCATGGCCGCTGGCCTATCTTCGACGCGCCATGAATGACGTGGCCCAGGGGCGCTTCGAGACCCGGGTCAAGCCGATCATGGGCGCGCGACGTGATGAGATCGTCGATCTGGCCGAAGACTGCGACCGAATGGCCAACCAGTTGAAACTGTTGGTAGACGCCCAGCAACACTTGTTGCACGACATCTCCCACGAATTGCGCTCACCGCTGACCCGCATGCAAGCGGCCATCGGATTGCTGCAGCAAGATCCGGCTCGCCTGGAAATGGTGGAACGCATCGACCGTGAGTCGGTGCGCATGGACACGCTGATCGAGGCGTTGTTGACCCTGGCACGCCTGCAGGGGCGACCGGAGAGTATCGAGCGCGAGCCAATCGATGTCGTCGAATTGCTGTCGGTGATCGTCGAGGACGCTCGATTCGAAGCGCAAATGAAAGGCTGCCAGGTCACCTTGCAGGCGTGCCCGGCGTTTGTCAGTCGGGTCAGCGGTGAGCTGTTGTATCGGTGTTTCGAGAACGTCATTCGAAACGCGGTGCGTCATACCCGGCCAAACACCACGGTGATGGTCGTGGCCGAGGTCAATGGCGCCGCAGATGGCCTGGTGGTACAGATCAGCGATCAGGGCACGGGTGTTGAGCATTCGCGGCTACAGAGCATCTTCAACCCGTTCGAACGTGGCTTGAACGAAGTCAGTGCCGGCTTCGGCCTGGGCCTGGCCATTGCCTCAAGGGCCGTGGAGATACACGGTGGCTCTATCCTGGCGCGCAACGAGCCGTCTGGTGGGTTGACGGTGGAAATCAGCTTGCCTCGCAGGGCGTGATCTTTACACGATATTACATTGGCTTGACGGCCCTGTACGCCCCGCCTCAGTAGACTTTGCGCTCAAACTTACGCAGCGTTTGCTGATGCTTCAGCGTGGAGGTGCTCATGTTTCTGGTTCATAAGAAGGGTTTCGTTCCCGGCAAGAGAATGGTCGACGGTCTGGTGCCTTATGACTTCTTCTGCGAAGACAATCCGAGCCTTAACCTGTTTGTCTTCACGGGTTCCGCCACCCCGGGCAAAGTGGTCGAGGAGCCGACACTCTGGGGGTTTACCCGTCTCGAACGTTTTGAAGCGCTGAGCGGCACCCTGGTGTCGAACAAAAAGCAGGAAGGCTGGTTTCAGAAGGTCAATGTGCTCACCGGCCCCGCCCAGAACGGCACGCAAGGCGTGAAGTTCCAGCGAGTGCTGAAAATCATCAAGCACAGCGATGCATCGAGTCGGGTCGCCAGCAAGGCCGACTACGAGATCCAGACCGACGAAGGCGACACCTACTTCACTCGTCGGCCTGCTGGGGGTGACAGGGCGCAAACCGTTATCTATTCGGCAGAACAATAAGCTCGATTTCAACGCGACGCTTCAGGATTCGCCGAGCTGAAACCGATAACCCACGCCATACAACGACTCGATCGGCTGCTCTCCTGGGCAAGCCTGTTCGAGCTTGCGCCGCAGATTACGGATATGGCTATCGATGGTGCGATCAGTGACCACCCGATGATCGGAATAGATCCGGTCGAGCAATTGATCCCGGGAAAACACCCGCCCCGGGGAGCGGGCGAGGGTACTGAGCAGACGCAGTTCCAGAGGGGTAAGGTCCAGTGCGATGCCGTCGAGGGACGCTTGGTACTGTTCTTCGTCAATGTGCAGGCGCGGCGTCGCAGAGGTCAGGAAATTCGGGCTGCGCCGCAGGATCGCTTTCACCCGGGCGACCACCTCGCGGGGACTGAAGGGTTTGCAGATGTAGTCGTCAGCCCCCAGGTCCAGCCCGAGCAGGCGATCCACTTCCTCCACGCGGGCGGTGATCATGATGATCGGCACGGCGCTGAAGCTGCGCAGCTCCTGGCACACTTGCAGGCCGTCGCGTCCCGGCAGCATCAGGTCGAGCAGGATCAACCGCGGCTCGCTGGCCCGCACCGTCGGTACCACTTGAAGGCCGTTGTCCAGGCATTGGGTCGCGTAGCCAGCGGCGATCAGGTAGTCGCGCATCAACGCCGCCAGCTTGGGTTCGTCTTCGACGATCAGGATCGGGTTGTCGTTGCTCATGGTTCAGGCGTTCCGAGGCAGGCGCAGGGTCAGCCAAAGGCCGCCCAAAGGCGAGTGATCGGCGCTGAGGCTGCCGCCATGGGCCAGGGCGATGCTGTGACAGATGGCCAATCCCAGGCCGGCGCCGCCACTGGCGCGATTGCGTGAGGTTTCGCCGCGGTAAAAACGCTCGAACAGTCGCGGCAATTGATCCGCATCGACCCCGGGGCCGGAGTCGAGAAAATCGATGCGCACGACATCGGCCTCGTTGGCGGCACTTATGCGCAGCACGCCACCCTCGTCGGTATAACGCACGGCATTTTCCAACAGGTTGCTGAACAGTTGCTGCAAGCGTTTGGGGTCGGCCTCCAACCGTAGCGGCGTTGTCGGCAGCTCCAGTTTCAAACGCAGATGCCGGGCATTGCAACGCTCCAGGAACATCGCCACGCAACTGTCCAGCAGTTCGTTGAGATCGCATTCGCTCTTGCGGTAGGTCAGCGCGCCGACATCGGCCAGGGACAGTTCGTAGAGATCATCCACCAGCTTGCTGAGCATGCTGACTTCGCTTTGCAGCGATTTCATCGAGGATGGGTCGAGGGTGCGCACGCCGTCTTCGATGGCTTCCAGCTCACCGCGCAATACCGACAACGGGGTGCGCAGTTCGTGGGACACATCGGCCATGAATTCCCTGCGCATTTTCTCGTTGCGTTCCAGCGTATGCGCCAGCTGGTTGAAGTCTCGGGCCAACTGACCGACTTCGTCATTGGAGGCCACCGACACGCGGTTGCTGTATTCCCCGGCGGCCAACCGGTGCGTGGCGGCGGCCACTCGCTTGACCGGGTCAAGCAGGGTACGGGCGATCCACCAGGCAATCAGCATCGCCAACAGCAACGAGAGCACACCCACGGCCAGGCTGGTGCGCACCAGATACTGACGAAAGCGTTCACCGCCAGCCTCGGTCACGTTCTGGAACGGCGTCACCGCCAGCCAGCCGACGGTTTTGCCGGCGACCTCGATCGGGCGCATCAGGGCGTCGTCGGCAATCGCCGAGTAGCCCATGACCAGCTGTTTCTGCTGATCCAGCAGAGC
>NZ_JACNDD010000244.1:0-4987 GCF_017351395.1 Pseudomonas sp. FW305-28 | reverse complement strand
TGACTTCAGGGCCGCTTCACGCGCCAGCGGGAGCAAGCTCCCTCGCCACGGGCCTATTTGATGGGCCCCTAAACGAAAAATGCCCCGTACCTTTCGATACGGAGCATTTCTTCAAGGCTTCCCGCGGATTGCCAGGTATTCACGCAACGGTGAGTCTTCTGGTTCAATCGCCTGCAGAATCCAGAGCGACTCTGCAGTTCCTATCGGGGGAACCCGCCTGAAGTCCTTCAGGCGTTCTGGTTCCAGGGACGGTCTCCATGTTCGTCCTTGATGCGCGTCGGCAGGCCCATCACATCCAGCGCCTCGAGGAACGCCTCGGCAGGCAGCTCTTCGACGTTGACCATGCGCTGCACGTCCCACTCGCCACGGGCCACCAGCAAGGCCGCGGCCACGGGTGGCACGCCGGCGGTATAGGAAATGCCCTGGCTGTCGGTTTCGGCGTAGGCGTCCTCGTGGTCGGCCACGTTGTAGATGAACATTTCGCGCGGCTGGCCATCCTTGACGCCTTTGACCAGGTCACCGATGCAGGTCTTGCCGGTGTAGCCCGGCGCCAGCGAGCTCGGGTCAGGCAGCACGGCCTTGACCACTTTCAGCGGCACGACTTCCAGGCCTTCGGCGGTCTTGACCGGTTGCTCGGAAAGCAGGCCGAGGTTCTTGAGCACGGTGAACACATTGATGTAGTGCTCGCCGAAGCTCATCCAGAAACGCACGTTGGGCACATCGAGGTTCTTCGACAGCGAGTGCACTTCGTCGTGACCGGTCAGGTACAGGTTCTGCGAGCCGACCACTGGCAGGTCGTCGGTGCGCTTGACCTCGAACATGGTGTTGCTGGTCCACTGGCTGTCCTGCCAGCTCCACACCTGTCCGGTGAACTCACGGAAATTGATTTCCGGATCGAAATTGGTGGCGAAATATTTGCCATGGGAGCCAGCATTGACGTCGAGAATGTCGATCGAATCAATGCGGTCGAAATGCTGTTGTTGCGCCAGTGCCGCATAGGCATTGACCACACCCGGGTCGAAGCCCACGCCGAGAATGGCGGTGATGTTCTTCTCCTGGCACTCCTGGAGATGGTTCCACTCGTAGTTGCCGTACCAGGGCGGCGTCTCGCAGACCTTGCCCGGTTCTTCGTGGATGGCGGTGTCCAGGTAGGCCACGCCGGTATCGATGCAGGCACGCAGCACCGACATATTGAGGAAAGCAGAGCCGACGTTGATGACGATCTGCGACTCGGTCTCGCGAATCAGCGCCTTGGTCGCTTCGACATCCAGAGCGTTCAGTGCAAAGGCCTTGATGTCGGCGGGTTGCTTGAGGCTACCCTTGGCCTTGACGCTGTCGATGATGGCCTGGCATTTGGAGATGTTGCGCGACGCGATAGCAATACGACCGAGTTCGTCGTTGTGCTGCGCGCACTTGTGGGCCACCACCTTGGCGACACCTCCTGCACCAATGATAAGTACGTTCTTCTTCAATTTCTTTATTTCTCCTTCCGCCAGCTCAAGAGAGGCTGGACAAGTAGTCGTCGTAAACAAACTCGCGAACCACCTCGACGCTGCCGTCGAGTTGCTTCACAACGATGGACGGCATTTTCAGGCCGTTGAACCAGTTTTTCTTGACCATGGTGTAGCCCGCTGCGTCGATGAACGACAGCCGATCGCCGATGGACAGCGGACGATCGAATTGGTACTCGCCAAAGATGTCTCCAGCCAGGCAGGATTTGCCGCACACCATGTAGGTGTGTTCGCCCTCGCTCGGTGCCAGCTTGGCGTCCAGGCGATAGATCAGCAGATCGAGCATGTGTGCCTCGATGGAACTGTCCACCACGGCCAGGTGCTTGCCGTTGTAGAGCGTGTCGAGCACGGTGACTTCCAGCGACGCGCTCTGGGTGATCGCGGCCTCGCCCGGTTCCAGGTAGACCTGCACGCCATACTTCTGCGAGAAGGCCTTGAGCCGTGCGCAAAAGGCGTCCAGGGCGTAGCCCTCACCGGTGAAATGGATGCCGCCACCGAGGCTGACCCACTCGACCTTATGCAATAGATGACCGAAACGCTCCTCGATCGTGCCCAGCATCTGGTCGAACAAACCGAAATCGCCGTTCTCGCAGTTGTTGTGGAACATGAACCCGGAGATATGCTCGATGACCTGTTCGATTTTCACCGGATCCCATTCGCCCAGGCGGCTGAACGGTCGCGCCGGGTCGGCCAGCAGGTAATCGGAGCTGCTCACTTGCGGGTTGACCCGCAGGCCGCGGACCTTGCCGGCCGACGCCTCGGTGTAGCGCTGCAACTGGCCGATGGAGTTGAAGATGATCTTGTCGCAGTTGGCGAGCATCTCCTCGATCTCATCGTCGGCCCAGGCCACGCTGTAGGCGTGGGTCTCGCCCGCGAATTTCTGCCGGCCGAGCTTGAGTTCATACAGCGACGACGACGTGGTGCCGTCCATGTACTGCTGCATCAGGTCGAACACCGACCAGGTGGCGAAGCACTTGAGCGCCAGCAAGGCCTTGGCCCCGGACTGCTCACGCACATAGGCGATCTTCTGCATGTTCGCCAGCAGCTTTTGTTTGTCGATGAGGTAGTACGGCGTTTTGATCATTTTCGAGGCCTCCGGGCAAGGCGAGCCAAAAAAGGATGCGCATTGTGCCTTCACTGACTGCAGATCGAAAGAGCGAAAAGCCCCGTTCGTGCAATCATCCCGATCCGGATCGACGCTTTGCGATCACCGGACATACCGGCCGCCCAGGCGACGAAATGCTGATCTGGCAAAGGGAGGATAAGCAAAGAGCGCTGACGCTCGACCTTGAGCCGTCGCGGGTAACCGGCCTTGCATAACAGGCCATGGGTGATCAGTGTTTATGCATCAGGTCATGCAGGACACCAAACCTCAGGCCCGCTTCGCAAACGATCATGTCTGTAACACCGAAGACCTTGAACGCCGCCAGCATGATCGCCAGGCCACCGGGCAGGATGCCCAGGCGATGGCTTTGCAAGCCGGCCAATCTGAGGCGGTCGACATGGCCGACTTCCAGCAGCCGCAACGACAGGCGCAACAACCCGCTGTAGGTAATGCCGCCTTGGCCAACGTCATTGAGACCATTGGCCTTGAGCACTTTGGCCAACATCCGCGCCGTACCGGAAGAGCCGATCACCTGCTGCCAGCCCTGCGCGCGATAACGCGCCGCCATCGCTTCAAACTGCAGGACGGCCACGCGTTCAGCCTCCAGCAGCGCTTGAGCGGTGATGCGTCCGCCCGCAAAGTAACGCGCGCCAAAGGTGCCGCTGCCGATGGCAATGCTCTCCGTCAACAGTGGCTGAGCGCCCTGCCCCAGAATCAGTTCGGTCGAGCCACCGCCGATGTCCACCACCAGTCGCGTCCGCTCGACACCGGGCACCGCATGGGCGACACCGGCATACACCAGCCGGGCTTCTTCATGTCCGGACAGCACGTCGATCCGAAACCCCAGGTGCCGCTCGGCACTGGCCAGGAACAACTGGGCATTGGCCGCTTCGCGCACGGCACTGGTCGCCACCGCCCGCACCCGTCCGGCTTCGAAGCCACGCAGCTTTTTGCCAAATCGGGCCAGGGCTTGCCAGCCTCGATCCAGCGCCAGCTCGTCCAGGGCCCCGGCTTGCAGGCCCTCGGCCAATCGGACCGGCTCGCGCAGGGTTTTCACTTCCTGGATCACCCGTTGTCGATTGCGCTTGACCGACTGGCCAATTATCAGGCGAAAGGCGTTGGAGCCCAGGTCAATGGCCGCGAACAGGGGGGCGTCGCCTTTCATAGCGGTGTTCCTTGATTCATCAGCCAGCAGGCACAAGCGCTGCGGGCATCCCACGATGGTTTGCGAAGATCCTGCCATGGGTTCGATGACACCTGGATGACACCCCTTGCGCCCCAGTAACTGTTTTAGCCAAGGGCAGCGCATGAAGCACAGATGACGTTCACCACCATGTAACAAATTGCAACTAGCGTGGATGGCGCCTCCACGACCGAGTTCTCCATCATGCTTTCAACCCAGGACACCTTGGTACAGCGCATCCACCGCGAATTGCTCGATCACAGCGACGAAGAACTGGAGCTGGAGCTCTCCGAAGACGGGCATGACCTGAACGCCTTGTTCGATGAACACGCCCCGGATAGCAGCGAGAAAGAAATCCGACGCCTGTATTTCAGCGAACTGTTCCGCCTTCAGGGCGAACTGGTGAAGCTGCAAAGTTGGGTGGTCAAGACCGGGCACAAGGTCGTGATCCTGTTCGAAGGGCGTGACGCCGCCGGCAAGGGTGGCGTGATCAAGCGCATTACCCAGCGGCTCAATCCCCGGGTATGTCGCGTCGCCGCCCTGCCCGCCCCCAACGACCGTGAACGGACTCAATGGTACTTCCAGCGCTACGTTTCGCACCTGCCGGCGGCGGGTGAAATCGTGCTGTTCGACCGCAGTTGGTACAACCGCGCCGGGGTCGAGCAAGTCATGGGGTTCTGCACCGACGAACAGTACGAAGAGTTCTTCCGTACCGTGCCGGAATTCGAGCGGATGCTCGCCCGCTCCGGCATCCAGTTGATCAAGTACTGGTTCTCCATTTCCGACCAGGAACAGCACCTGCGCTTCCTCAGCCGCATCCATGACCCGCTCAAGCAATGGAAGCTCAGCCCCATGGACCTGGAGTCCCGCCGGCGCTGGGAGGCCTATACCAAGGCCAAGGAAATCATGCTCGAACGCACCCACATCGCCGAGGCGCCCTGGTGGGTGGTGCAGGCCGACGACAAGAAAAAAGCCCGGCTCAACTGCATCCATCACCTGCTTGGGCAAATGCCCTATGAAGAGGTGGAGCTGCCGACCATCGAACTGCCGCAGCGGGTACGCCAGGAAGACTACTCCCGCAGTCCGACGCCACCGGAGCTCATCGTGCCCCAGGTCTACTGAGACCCGCCAGGCAAGCCTCCCCACAAGCGGTTCTGACCTCGTGTTCGCCGGGGCCTTACGATCGAG
>NZ_JACNDD010000243.1:0-5169 GCF_017351395.1 Pseudomonas sp. FW305-28 | reverse complement strand
TCGCGATGAACGATGACACGGTCTAACGACCGGGCACCCGCCACAAGTACCACGCCGCCACCGTTCGATAAGGGCTCCAGGCCAGGCCGATCTCGACCATCTGCTTGCGGCTGGGTTGGTGCTCCAGCCCCTTCATCCGCCGATAACCTTCCCGCACTCCAAAGTCGTCGGCCGGCAGGATGTCCGGCCGCTCCAGGCTGTAGATCAGCAGCATTTCCACGGTCCAGCGCCCGACGCCACGCAGGCTGATCAGGCGCTCGATCAACGCTTCGTCCTCCATCGCCCGCGCCGTGGCGTAATCCGGCACCACCCCGTCCAGGGCCGCTTGGGCGATGCCCTGGATGGTCGCGATCTTGCTGGCGGAAAATCCACAACCGCGCAATTGAGCAACGTCGGTCGCCAGGATCTGTACGGGTGTGGGGAATGTCTGCGCCGGGAACAACGCCAGCAATCGGCCCAGAATCGCATCGCCGGCCTTGGCGTGCAGTTGCTGGTAGGCAATCGCCCGGACCAGGGCTTCATAGGGATCGCGGGCCGGCTTGGGTTGCAGCAGGCAAGGGCCGATCGTCGCGACATGCCGTCGCCAGTCTTCGTCGAGGTTGGCCAGGAAGGCACTGGCATCGTGGTAGGGCACAGGCATCAGGTGTTCGTTCTCCGGGACGCTCAAAACGCCAGGGGCAGTGAAACCTGCACCGCGGCTTTTTCCAGCCGCAACAGAAACGCCTTGCGTGGCTGGCCGCCACCATAACCGGTCAACGAGCCATCCGCACCGATCACCCGGTGGCAGGGAATGACGATGGCCAGGCGATTCTGCCCGTTGGCCAGGCCCACGGCGCGGCTGGCACCCGGGCTGCCCAGGGCCGTGGCGATGCCGCCGTAGCTGCGGGTTTCGCCGTAGGGGATTTTTTGCAACTCGGCCCAGACCCGCGCGGCGAAGGCGCTGCCGGGCATGTGCAGCGGGACATTGAACGTTGTGAGCTTGCCAGCGAAATAGTCGGCCAGTTCGGTTTCGATCTGTTGCAGGTGAGCGTTGTGCCCCGGTGCGACCGTGTAGCCGTAACGTCGCTGCAGCTCTTCCAGCTCCTTGGTCAGGGCCGGGCGGTCGAGGAATTCCAGCAGCACCAGGCCCCGTCGCTCGGCCATGGCCAGCATCGGCCCCAGTGGCGTGGTCAGGCGGGTGAACAGCAGGGGTTCACTGAGGGCGGCCCGGCCCGGTGTGATGTGGAAGGATTTGACGAAGGCGTCCCGAAAACCGCTCAACGACTCATAACCGGAATCGAACGCCGCATTGTCGATGGAAGTGCCGTCCTTGATGCCGCCCAGGGCGATGCCCAAGCGGCGGGTGCGCAGGTAGGCGTGAAAGGTCATGCCGAAATGTTGCTTGAACCAGCGCCGCAGTTTCAGCGGTTCGATACCTTGTTCCAGCAGCAGGGCGTCGGTCCAGCGCAGGTCGGGTTCGGCGTCCACCGCTTTGAGCAGGGCCTGGATCCAGTCCGGCGCGATGGCGGCGGCGTCCAGCGGCTTGCAGCGCAGGCAGGCGCGGTAGCCGGCCGACATGGCTTCGTCGGCATGGGCGAAGAACTCCACGTTCTCCGGCTTCGGCTTGCGCGCGGTGCAACTGGGACGACAGAAGATGCCGGTGGTCTTGACCGCAGTGAAGAACACCCCCTCGTAGGCGGTGTCTCGTTCGAGCATGGCGCGGACCATCTCGGCGTGGGGCGGGAGCAGCGAGTCTTGTAGGTTCATGGGGCAGAGCATAGAACCGTGCCCGGGACGACTCCACCGGAAAATCGACAGTGAATTTTGCGAGCAGTTGGTCGGATGCTCACGAACAAAATTTGAACCTCTGAGTCTTAAAGGTTCAACCGTTGTTTTTGTCTTTCGGAGACATCATGTCCAAACATAAGAAATCCCTGATTGCCATTGCTGTCTGCGCCCTGGCGTTTGGTGCTTCGGCCTTGCTGCCTGCCGACCTGTCGCCTATCGGTTCCAGCTATGCCGCAGGCGGTGGCAACGGCGGTGGCGGCGGTAATGGCGGAGGAAACGGCGGCGGTAATGGTGGTGGCCACGGGGGTGGTGTCGGCGGCGGCCAGGGCAGTGGTAAGTCCAGCGATTCCAGCGGCCTTGGCAAGGGACTGGCCAGCGACCATGCTGGCACCCGCACCCGCGATCATGGCTTGAGTGGCAAGCACACCGGCACCACTCGCACCGATCGCACCAGCAAGGCTTCGCTGACGTCGACCATCGCCAAGGACCGTGATACGCGCGGCCTGACCAAGGCGTCGGCGATTTCCACCGCGACGCCGGGTACCCATAACACCAAGGGATTGACCAACGCGACCAGTTCTTCGATCAAGAACGACCGCTGATTCGGCAAAAAAGCCGCGATGCCTGATCCAGGCGTCGCGGCTTTTTTTGTGGACGCAGGTTTTGCTTCGATGGATGAGCTCAGCGTGGATCCCCTCATGAGGCAGTTTTCTTCAATACCGGTGGAAACAGACGATTTACCTTGGTCGTCACCTCACAGATATGAAGAAGGTTTGCGATGAGTCTGATTCTTTCCATGGCGGCGTTTGCCTTGGTCGCCTCCATCACGCCTGGGCCGGTCAACATTGTGGCCCTCAGTTCCGGGGCTCGGTACGGGTTTCGAGCGACCTTGCGCCACGTGGCCGGCGCGACCCTGGGTTTTGTCTTGTTATTGGTGTTGATGGGGCTCGGGTTGCATGAAGTGCTACAACGCTGGCCTGGGCTCACACGGGTGGTGCAACTGGGCGGCGTGGCGTTCCTGTTGTTCATGGCCTGGAAACTGGCGACGGACGACGGGCACCTGGGCGCCAAGGACGAGGACCGGGCCCCGTCGATGTTCTACGGCGCGCTGATGCAATGGCTCAATCCCAAGGCCTGGCTGGCCTGTGTGGCGGGGATGGGGGCGTTCGTCGCCGACGGTGAGGCGCGGCTGGTGTGGCAGTTTGCGGCGGTTTATCTGGTGATCTGCTACGTCTCGGTGGGCTGCTGGGCCTACGCCGGCAGTTTTCTGCGTACTTGGCTGGGGAATTCGGCGACCATGCGCCTGTTCAACCGGGCGATGGCGGTGTTGTTGGTGGCAAGCGCGGTGTATTTGGTGTTGCCTTGAGTCGAGCGGGAGCAAGCTCCCTCGCCACAGAATGTATTTAAGTCAGAGCGGCGCATCAACCGCGATACTGGCCCGGAGTAGCCGCCAGGTGTTGCTTGAAAGCGCGCTGGAAATGCGCCTGGTCGGCGAACCCGCTGTCCAGCGCCACGTCGGCGATCAGCTTGCCTTCGCGTAACTGGCGGCGGGCGAACTGGATCCGGCGGTTGACCAGGAAAGCATGGGGCGTCATCCCATAGTGGCGCTTGAAGGCACGGCTCAGGTAGGACGGCGACAGTTGTGCGGCGGCGCAGATGTCTTCGAGCCTCAAGGCTTCGGTGCAATGATCATGAATAAACTGCGCTGCCCGCATCAATCCCGGGTGGCTGCCCCGGTCCGGCCGGCCGGCAGGGTTGAGCCGTTGTTGCAGGTCAGTGAAAAACGCCTCGGCGGCGCTGCGCTTGCGGTCGGTGCCGAGTCGCTCATCCACCAGTTGCTCATATAACCCTTGCAGCGCGGCAAACAGCTCGACATCACGGCTGTGGGTCGTGGAAAAGCTCTGGAAGTCCAGGGTTTCATCGAAACCGATACGACGTTGCAAATCCCTGAGCCACTGGGTATCGACGTACAGCATGACATACGACCACGGCTCATCGTCGATCGGGTTGCACGCATGGACATCGCCGGGGTTCATCAGCACCACCGTGCCGCTCTGCACCTGGAAATTCGACCGCTCATGAATATAGGTGCTGCGCCCGGCGGTGATCGCTCCGATGGAAAAATGGTCATGGGAGTGGCGCGAATAGCAGACCTTGCGCCCATCGGCGATGGCCCGGGCTTCGATGAAGGGCAGGGCCGCGTCGCGCCAGAAACGTGGGGCGGCGTCATGGGGGGCGTGCTTCATCGGTCAGCGTCCTCGTCTTGAACCTGTGAAGCAGTGTATTAGCCCTGGCCGGTAAATGCCTGATTGATTTGGCCGTTCGGTTTGAATGGTAGTGGTCCTGAACTAGACTCCATGAAGCCCTGCCCATGGAGTTCCCGATGCTTGCGCCAGGTAAACCGGACAACGAGGCCGTTCGCCTCAAGAATCTGCATTCGCTCAAGCTACTCGATACCGCACCCGAAGAGCGGTTTGACCGCCTGACTCGCCTTGCCCGGCGTCTGTTTGACGTGCCCATCGCCCTGGTGTCCCTGGTGGACGCCAACCGGCAGTGGTTCAAGTCCAGTGCCGGCCTGGATGCAAGCGAAACCCCGCGGGAAGTTTCCTTTTGTGGGCATGCGATTTTGCAGGATCAGATCCTGGAAATCTGCGACGCGGAGCAGGACGAGCGGTTTCACGACAATCCATTGGTCACGGACACGCCTGGCATTCGCTTCTACGCCGGGCATCCGCTGGGGTTGGAGGATGGCAGCAAGCTTGGCACGTTGTGCCTGCTCGATACCAAGCCGCGCCAGCTCAATGACGAAGAGCGCGAACTGCTGCGCGACTTGGCGCGCATGGCCGAGCAGGAAATGGTTGCGGTGCAGATGGCGAGCATGGACGAGTTGACGCTGTTATCCAATCGGCGCGGCTTCAAGACCTTGGCCCAGCATGCGTTGAATGTGTGTGATCGCTTGTCGCGACCGGCGACGCTGCTGTTCTTCGACCTCAACGACTTCAAGCCGATCAACGATCGCTATGGGCATGCCGAAGGTGACAGCGCGCTGAAAACCTTCGCTGATGTGCTGCGTATCGCCTTTCGCGAAAGTGATGTGATCGGTCGCCTGGGCGGTGATGAGTTCGTGGCGCTGCTCACCGGCTCTTCCTATGTCGAGACTTCGGCGATCATGGCGCGCCTCAAGGAAATCCTCGATGAGCGCAATGCGATGTTGCAGCGTGGCTATGACATTCGTTTCAGCGTGGGCCAGATCGAGTACGACGCCCAGCGGCATTCGTCAATCGACAACCTGTTGGCCGACGCGGATGCGGCCATGTATGCCCAGAAGCAGGCGTTGCACCGCTGACATTCAGCATTGATGCAAGCTGACCCACCACCATCGCGAGCAAGCTCGCTCCCACG
>NZ_JACNDD010000242.1:0-5326 GCF_017351395.1 Pseudomonas sp. FW305-28 | reverse complement strand
TGCGCAGCCTGGCGTTCTCGCTGCAGGCCGATGTCTGGCTCAGCGCGGTGGGGGAGATCACCCGGGTCGAGCTGGTGAAGTCCAGCGGCAACCCGCAGGTGGACGAGCAAGTGATTTCCGCTCTGCGTACCGCGCCCCATTTGAGTGAACGGCCACCGGCCTCCCTGACTTTGCCCGTGCGCCTGTCCTTGCAGGGACGGCGGCCGGGTTAACCGACTATTTGAAAGTTTGCCAACAGGAGTTGTGTGCAGATGATTTCCAATGTGAATCGATTGTCGTGGGCGATCGGCCTGGTGGTCCTGAGCCTGGCCGGCCACGCGGCCGCCGCCCCGGCGCCTTCGGAAAACGCCACGATCAATCTGATCCGCCTGCTGGTGCAGCAGGGCGTGTTGAAACAGGACCAGGCCGATGGCTTGATCGCCCAGGCCGAACGGGAAGCCGTGCAGGCCCGTCAAGCCGCCACGGCAGTCGCCGCAACGCCGGCCGGTGCGCCGGGGGACGTGCGTGTGCAGTACGTGCCGAATATCGTGCGTGAGCAGATCCGCGACCAGGTCAAGGCCGAAGTCATGGCCACCGCCAAGCAGGAAAACTGGGCCCAGCCCAACACCTTCCCGGATTGGGTCTCGCGCATCAGTTTCGATGGCGACATTCGCCTGCGGGACGAGTCGCGCTACTACTCTGGCACCAACAGCAACGAAATCGTCGATTTCGCCCGGCTCAATGACAAGGGGCCTTACGACGTCAACCCCAACAGCAGTTCCAGCCTGCCGCCATTGCTCAATACCCGCGAAGACCGGGAAAACCTGTTCCGCCTGCGTGCCCGCCTGGGCATGAAGGCCGTGATTGCCCCGCAATGGACGGCGGGCATCCGCATCGGTACCGGCTCGGACAACAACCCGGTGTCCACCACCCAGACCCTCGGTGGCGGCTTTGGCAAAAAAGACATCTGGCTCGACCAGGGCTACCTGACCTGGAAACCCTCGGACGAATTGACCCTGACCGGCGGGCGTTTCGCCAACCCGTTCTTCTCCACCGACCTGTTGTATTCCGGCGACCTGAACTTCGATGGCGTGGCGGCGAACTTCAACCACAAGCTCAATCAGGACTGGGGCGTGTTCGGCACCGTCGGCGCGTTTCCGGTGGAGTACACCAACGACACCAGCACCAGCAATGGCAGCGACAAGGAAGAGAGCGACAACAAGTGGCTGTACGGTGCGCAACTGGGGGCCAACTGGGCCATCAACGACAGCAACCGGATCAAGGGCGCGTTGGCCTATTACCGCTTCGACGACATCGAAGGCCAGCGTTCCTCGCCGTGCCAGCCCTGGGCCGGTGATCCAGGCTGTGACAGCGACGGTTCGCGGGTAGCGTTCATGCAGAAAGGCAACACCGTGTTCCTGCTGCGCGACATCACGCCCAACCCCCTCAACCCGTCGACCACGCCACAGCCGCAATATGTCGGCCTGGCCTCGGAGTTCAACCTGCTGGACCTGAACTTCGCGTGGGACACCGATCTGCCCGAAGACCTGAAACTGCGCAGCCAGGCCCATTACGTTCACAACCTGGGCTACGACGAAGGCGAGATGCGCAAGCGCTCCGCGGGACAGTTCGCCAACAACCTGGACAGCGATGGCGAGGTGGAAAGCGGCGCCAACGCCTGGATGCTCCAGTTCACCCTTGGCAACTCCCTGGAGCTCAAGCGTGAGGGCGACTGGAACCTGTTCGCCGGCTACAAGTACATCCAGCCGGACGCCTTGCCGGACGGCTTCAACGATTCGTCATTCCATCTGGGTGGCACCAATGCCAAGGGTTATTTCCTGGGCGGCAACTATGGCCTGGCGAGCAACGTCTTCGCCACCGGTCGCTGGTTGAGTTCCGAAGCGGTGTACGGCGCGCCGTACGACATCGATGTCTTGCAGCTTGAAATCAACACGCGCTTCTAAGCGCAGGGAGGCCTCATGAAAAGGCGTGCCATCTACCAATGTCCGGCCGCGTTACTGGTGCTGGGCCTGCTTCTGAGCGGCGGCGCCCACGGCGAAGGCCTGGAAGAACGCCTGCGGGCGCAACTGCGCAGCACCACCGCCCAGTTGCAAACCCTGCAAAGCGAACAGGCCCAGGCCAGTGCCGCCCGGCAGGCCGCGGAGACCCAGGCCAAGGAGGCCCAGGCGCAGATCAAGCAATTGACCGCGCAATTGAGCAAGGCCCAGGCCCTGAATGAGCAACTGGCCGGGCATCAGCAAAACCTGCAAAGCCAGGCCCAGGCCCAGGTAGCGGCCAGCAACGAGCAAATGGGCAAGTTCAAGAAAGCCTACGACGAGCTGCTGGTGCTGGCTCGCGGCAAAGAGGCCGAGCGCGCGCGCCTGGAGGCGCAATTGACCGAGCGTGACACACAAGTGCAGCAATGTTCGGTCAAGAATCAGCAGATGTACGAAGTCGCCAAGACGCTGCTGCATGCCTACGAAACCATTGATGTGACCGACATCGTGAAGATCCGCCAGCCGTTCGCGGCCAAGGCCCGGGTGCGTTTCGAAGAGCTGGCCCAAGGGTTTGGCGATGATCTCTACAAGAATCGTTTCGATGCGCCCCAGGCCTCGATCACTCACTGAACAGAACAAGGAAGAATCGAACATGAGCTCAATGATTGAAAGCGTCGATGCAAAATCCCTGACCGAGTTGTTGCAGGCCGCGGGTTATCGGGTCAACGAAACCGAGCAGAACGGCATTGTGCAGCTGCTCAGTGCCAGCCAGGGCATCGGCTTTGCCGTGCGTTTCGGCAATCCGGCGGCGACTGCAGGCGAGTACCTGGACTTCACCTTCAGCTGTGCCTTGCGGGTGCAGGGCCAATTGCCGGCCGGGTTGGCAGAACTGTGGAACGCCTCGCGACGTTTTGCCCGGTTGTCGCTGCAAGGCGAATTCCTGGTGATGGAAATGGACGTCGTGGTTGCCGCGGGCGTGAGTGCCAATCATCTGCGCAGTCACCTGGAACTGTGGGACCGCCTGTTGCAGGAATTCATTGTCTACCTGCGTGAGTACAGCCAGAACGCGGCGCGGGCGCAAACCCCGGCCGAGCCCGTCGAGGCGCCCTTGGAGGAGGCCGTCGCATCGTGAAAAAGCCGACCTTCGTCATCAGCGCCGCGGCGCTGGGCCTGATCGCCGTGGCGCTGGTGCTGGGCCTGCGGCCGGGCAGCGATCCGGTCGCCGCGGTGCAGACCGCCAGCGTTGTTTCGGCCGACTCGCCGAGTTTGGCCCGACTGGGCAACCAGCAGGTCAGCCCCGAAGAACTCAAGACCTTGCTGGCCGCACTGGCCCCCGAGGTTCGTCAGCAAATGCGGGGTAATCGGGCTGCGCTGGAGGGCTGGATCCGTGCCCGCCTGGCGGAAAAAGCCGTGTTGGAGCAGGCCGATGCCCAGGGTTGGCGTCAGCGGCCCGAGGTGGAGCGGCAGACACGAGCGGCGGCTGAGCAGATTGTGTTTCGCGATTACTTGCAGTCGGTGAGCCAGGTGCCGGCCGGGTATCCCAGTGAAGACGAGTTGAAGCAGGCTTACGACGCCGGGAAAGCCAACTGGACCGCACCGGCGTTGTACCGCGTCAGCCAGATTTTCCTGGCAGCCACCGAACCGCAAACCGTGGAGGCGGTGCGCCGGCAAGCGCTGGAATTGAGCAGGAAAGCCCAGGCCTCACCCGCTGAGTTCGGCGTCCTGGCCAGTCGTTTTTCCCAGGACCGCGCCAGTGCCGAGCGCGGCGGTGACAGTGGTTACCAGCCGTTGCAGCAATTGGTTCCGCCGGTGCGCGAGGCCGTGGCACGCTTGAAGGTCGGCGCGGTATCGGACCCGGTGCAGAGCCCGGCAGGGTTCCATGTCATCAAGCTCACCGAGCAACAACCGGCCCGAGAGGCGACGCTGGATGAAGTCCGCGAGCGCCTGACCCAGGCCCTGCGTGCCCAGCGCCAGGAACAGATCGCCAAGGCGTACCTGGACGGCATGCTCGACACGGCGACGTTGAGCATCGATGGCGCGCAGTTGAGCAAGGTGTTGGAGGAGGGGCTTTAGGCAGGTCCACATCAGACCCGTGGCGAGGGAGCTTGCTCCCGCTGGGCTCTGTAGGAGCTGGCGAAGCCTGCGATCTTTTGATCTTTCGTTTGAGATTCAAGTGTATTGGGAAAGATCGCAGCCTCGTTGCACTCGACAGCTCCTACGCAGCTCCTACACAGCATTACGTATTCGTACAACCGACAGGGAGTCACCCATGACCTTCATCGAGCCCGCAGGACGCCAGGCTGTCACCGCATACCGCACACCGTTGCGTGCCCCCGACCCGTGGCTGGCCATGGCCGGCGGTATCGAGCCGCAGGTGGCGCAGTGCTTCCTGGTCAGTGCCCGTTGCGGCTGTTTCATGCAAGCGGCCCGCAGCCTCAACGTCAAGGCGACCTGGCTGCGCAAGCAGTTGGCGCAATTGGAGGCGCGGCTGCAACGTTCGCTGTTCAGCTTCCAGGGCAGCGCCTTGACCCTCAGTCGCGAGGGCCGGCAGTTGCAGGCGCGCTTGATCAGCCTGGCCCACGAAAGCGCGCCGCCCTTGAACGATCAACCCTTGATTCGCCTGGCCGTGGCCGAGTCGATACTGCATGACATCCTGGGCCGTGACCTGATTTCATTGCTGCGACGCAACGCCAGCGTGCGACTGCAGATCATCACCCTGGACAGTGACCTGGCGCTGCAAGCCGTCAGCGCCGACCTGGTGCTGTGGTTGAGCGATGCCCACACGTTGGGGCAGGGGCCGAGTTTCGCCACGTTGCCCGCGGATCGACTGGCGCGGCTGGACTATGTGCCGCACATCGCCAAGCGCTACTCGCGCCCGGCCACACGCCCGGACTGCCTGGACGACCTGAACGATTACATGCTGGTGCAATGGCAGGCGGACCGACACGTGGACGGCTTCGCACCGTGGAACGCCTTGATAGAACAACGCCGGGCCGGCGTGGTGCAGGTGCAATCCTACGAACTGATGCTGGAGATGATTCGCTGCAGCGCCTGCATTGGCCTGTTGCCGCAGTACATGAGCCGCTTCGACCGAGGCCTGGTGGCGTTGCCGCAAGTGTTTGGCCTGTCGATGCAACGGCACTTGTGGATGGCCGTCAATGCCCAGGCCGAAGGCTCGCCGCAGGTGCAGATGCTGCGTGAACTGATCCACCACACGCTGGATGAGCGGCGGGATTGGTTCCAGGCCTGACCGAAGCCGGAAGTAGTCCCTCTGTGGGAACGAGCTTGCTCGCGATAGCGGTGGTTCAGCTTGCATTGATATTGAATGTGCCGCCGTCATCGCGAGCAAG
>NZ_JACNDD010000241.1:0-5421 GCF_017351395.1 Pseudomonas sp. FW305-28 | reverse complement strand
TTGGTGGCTTATTTCACCCAGCATTCGCCAGACGAGTCGGTAGACATCGAAGCCTTGCGCATCTACCTGCAGGCATTGTTGCCGAGCTACATGGTGCCGGTGGCTTACGTGCGCCTGGATGCGTTGCCACTGACGCCGAACGGCAAGCTCGACCGCAAGGCCCTGCCGGCACCGGACCTCGATGCGCTGATCACCCGTGGCTACGAAGCCCCGCAAGGCGAGGTCGAGATCAGCCTGGCGCAGATCTGGCAAGACGTGCTCAAGGTCGAACGCGTCGGCCGTCACGACCATTTCTTCGAACTGGGCGGCCATTCGCTGTTGGCGGTCACGCTGATCGAGCGCATGCGCCAGGCCGGCTTGAGCGCCGACGTGCGCGTACTGTTCGGCCAGCCCACCCTGGCCGCGCTGGCGGCGGCAGTGGGGGGCGGCAGCGAAATCGACGTGCCGGTCAACGGCATCCCGTTCGGCTGCGAGCGGATCACACCTGACATGCTGACGCTCACCAGCCTCGACCAGGACGCCATCGACCGCATCGTGTCGACCGTTCCAGGTGGGGCGCGCAACGTGCAAGAGATTTATCCAGTGGCACCGTTGCAGGAAGGCATTCTTTACCATCACCTGTCGGCCGAGCAGGGCGATCCCTATGTCTTGCACGCGCAATTTGCCTTTGACAGCCGCGAACGCCTCGACGGGTTCACCCAGGCCCTGCAAAGTGTCATTGACCGCCACGACATCTTGCGCACCGCGATTCTCTGGGAAGGTCTCGACGGGCCTCGACAAGTGGTCTGGCGCGAAGCGCGGCTGGGGCTTGAAGAATTGGTGCTGGACCCGCAGGCCGGAGCGATCGCCCAACAGCTGCAGCACCGTTTCGACGTCCGGCACTATGCCCTGGACATGACCCAGGCACCGCTGATGCGCCTGGCCTTTGCCCAAGACAAGCCGAACCAGCGCTGGGTAGCGATGCTGTTGTTCCATCACATCGCCCTCGATCACGCGGCGCTGAAAGTCGTACAGAGCGAGATGCAGGCCTACCTGCTGGGGCAGGCCGGTCAATTGGACGTTCCGGTACCGTATCGCAACTACGTGGCCCAGGCGTGCTTGGGTGTGGATCGTGAAGCGCAGGAAGGGTTCTTCCGTGAGATGCTGGGTGATGTCGACGAACCCACGCTGCCGTTCGGTTTGCAGCAGGTGCAGGGTGACAGCCATGACATCGAGGATGCGAGCCTGGTGCTCGACGGCGACTTGAGTCGTCGGTTGCGGCGCCTGGCACGCCAGTCGGGCGTGGGCGTTGCCAGTTTGCATCACTTGGCCTGGGCCCAGGTGCTGGGGCAAGCGTCCGGCAAGCAGGACGTGGTGTTTGGCACCGTATTGATGGGGCGGATGCAGGGCGGCCAGGGTGCTGACCGTGCGTTGGGCATGTTCATCAACACCTTGCCCCTTCGTGTGAGCGTGGGCGATCAGGCCATCAAGGCCGGCGTCAAGGCGGTCCATGGGCAATTGACCGCACTGTTGGGCCACGAGCACGCCTCGCTGGCAGTGGCCCAGCGTTGCAGCGGCGTGGCGGCACCACTGCCGCTGTTCAGCGCCTTGTTGAACTACCGCAACTCCAGCGAACAGGCCGATACAGAAGCGGCGCAGTTGGCCTGGCACGGCATTGAGACACTGGGTGGCGAAGCACGTACCAACTATCCATTGACGCTGTGTATCGACGACTTGGGTGAAGATTTCGCCCTGACCGTCCTGGCCACGAGCGGTGTCGGTGCGCAGCGAGTCTGTGCCTACATGGCGACCGCGCTGCAAAGCTTGGCAACGGCGTTGGAATCCGACCCGACATCACGCTTGCAAACGCTGGCGGTACTGCCGCAAGCCGAGCGTCATCAGGTACTGACCGGCTTCAATACCACTGCCCGACGCTATCCTCAGGACAGGACCGTCCATGGCCTGTTCGAGGCGCAAGCCAACGAGCGTCCGCAAGCCGTTGCCGCCGTGCACAACGAGCACAGCCTGACCTACGCCGAGTTGAACCACCGGGCCAATCGCCTGGCCCGTCATCTGGTTGGTCTCGGCGTGCGACCGGGGGATCGGGTGGCGATTGCGCTGGAGCGTTCGCTCGAGCTGCTGGTCAGCCAACTGGCGATCCTCAAGTGCGCCGCCGTCTATGTCCCACTGGATGTCAGCGCGCCTCTGGAGCGTCAGCAGTTCATGGTGCAGGACAGCGGGGCACAGGTCGTGCTGACGTCGGGCACGGCGGTAGCGCCTGAAGCCTCGCAACGGGTCGATCTGGATACGCTGGTCTTCAATGAAGCCGCCGATAACCTCCACCTGACGCAAAGCGGCGAATCGGTGGCCTACATCATGTACACCTCCGGCTCCACCGGCACCCCGAAAGGCGTGCTGGTGCCACATCGGGCGATCAACCGACTGGTGATCAACAACGGCTACGCCGAGTTCAACGCCCAGGACCGGGTGGCCTTTGCCTCCAACCCGGCCTTCGATGCCAGCACCCTCGACGTCTGGGCACCGTTGCTCAACGGCGGTTGCGTGGTGGTGGTCGACCAGGACGTGCTGCTGACACAGGAACGTTTTGCGGCGCTGCTGCAAGAGCAATCGGTCAGCGTGCTGTGGATGACCGCCGGCCTGTTCCATCAATACGCTGCGGGGCTGATGTCGGTGTTTGCCCAGCTGCGCTACCTGATCGTCGGTGGCGATGTGCTCGATCCGGCGGTGATCGGTCGCGTCCTGAAGGAAGGCGCGCCGCAACACCTGCTCAACGGCTACGGCCCGACCGAAGCCACCACCTTTACCACCACCCATGAGATCAAGAGCGTGGGCGAGGGCGGTATTCCCATCGGTCGCCCGATTGGCAACACCCGTGTCTACGTGCTGGATGCCAACCAACAGCCGGTGCCCATCGGCGTGGCCGGCGAGTTGTACATCGGTGGCGATGGCGTGGCGAAAGGGTACTTGAATCGTCCCGAGCTGAGCGCCGAGAAGTTCGTCGCCGACCCGTTCAATGCCGATCCCGGTGCCTTGCTCTACCGCACCGGCGACCTGGCGCGCTGGCGGGCGGACGGCACGGTGGATTACCTGGGGCGTAACGACGACCAGGTGAAGATCCGTGGTTTCCGTATCGAACTGGGCGAGATCGAAGCCCGGTTAGGCCAGCATGACGAGGTCAAGGATGTCGTGGTGCTGGTGCGCGAAGACGTCCCGGGTGAGAAGCGCCTGGTGGCGTACTTCACGCCGCGGGACCTGGACGTTGCGCCACACATCGAGACCCTGCGTACTCATTTGCAGGGGCAATTGCCGGACTACATGATTCCGGTGGCCTACATTCGCCTCGACACACTGCCGTTGACCGCCAACGGCAAGCTCGACCGCCGTGCACTGCCGGCGCCGGACAGCGAAGCCTACGTCAGCCGTGAGTATGAAGCGCCGCAAGGCGAGGTCGAGCAGCTCTTGGCACAACTCTGGGCCGAGCTGCTCAGGGTTGAGCAAGTGGGTCGCCATGACAATTTCTTCGAACTGGGCGGCCATTCGCTGTTGGCCGTCACGCTGATCGAACGCATGCGCCAGGTCGGCTTGAGCGCCGACGTGCGCGTGCTGTTCGGTCAGCCGACCCTGGCCGCACTGGCCGCGGCGATTGGCAGCGGCAGGGAAGTCAGCGTTCCGGCGAACTTGATTCCTTTGCATTGCGAACACATCACCCCTGATCTGTTACCGCTGGTCAACCTGTCCCAGGCCGCCATCGACCGACTCGTCGCCACGGTGCCGGGTGGTGCGCGCAACGTGCAGGACATCTACCCGCTGGCGCCGCTGCAGGACGGCATTCTCTACCACCACCTGGCCGCCGAGCAGGGCGACCCCTATGTGCTGAAAACCGTGTTCGAACTGCAGAGTCGCGACCGCTTGGCGGCGTTTGTGGACGCGCTGCAATACGTCATCGATCGCCACGACATCCTGCGCACCAGTGTGGTGTGGCAAGGCTTCGACGCACCGATCCAAGTGGTGTGGCGCGAAGCGAAGCTGCATCTGGAAGAGATCGCCCTGGACATTGCCAAGGGCGAGATCACGGCGCAGTTGCAGGAGCGTTTCGACCCGCAACGCTACCGGCTGGACATCACCCAGGCCCCGCTGATGCGTCTGGTCTTTGCCGAAGACGCGCTCAACCAGCGTTGGGTCGCGGTGTTGTTGTTCCACCATATGGCCCTCGACCACACGGCGTTGGAAGTGGTGCAGCAAGAGATGCAGGCGCACCTGCTGGGCCAAACCGACCAACTGCCCGTGGCGATGCCGTACCGCGCCTATGTGGCGCAAGCGCGCCTGGGGGTGAGTCAACAAGAGCACGAAGGGTTCTTCCGCGAGATGCTCGCCGATGTCGACGAGCCGACCTTGCCGTTCGGCTTGCAGGACGTGAGCGGCGACGGACAGGCCATCGAGCAGGCCCGGCAGGTTGTCGAGGCGACCTTGAGCCTGCGTCTGCGGGCGCAAGCCCGGCAGTTGGGCGTGAGTGCCGCCAGCTTGGTCCACTTGGCCTGGGCGCAGGTACTGGGGCGTGTGTCAGGCAAGGACGATGTGGTGTTCGGTACGGTCCTGTTGGGCCGGATGCAGAGCGGCGAGGGTGCTGACCGGGCGCTGGGCATGTTTATCAATACCTTGCCGCTGCGGATCGACGTGAGCAGCCAAGGCGTGCGCGAGGGGGTGAAAGCCACTCACGCACGGCTGACCGGGTTGTTGGGCCATGAACACGCCTCGCTGGCCTTGGCCCAGCGTTGCAGCGGCGTGGTTGCGCCGCTGCCGCTGTTCAGCGCGCTGCTCAATTATCGGCACAGCGCCAGCGCAGCGGCCGAGGTCTCGAATGAAACCCAGGCCGCGTGGCAGGGCATCGAGTTCCTGAGCAACGAAGAGCGGACCAATTACCCGCTGACCCTATCGGTGGATGACCTGGGCGATGGCTTCATGCTGAGCGCCCTGGTAGTGCAGGGCATCGGTGCGGCACGCATCTGCGCCTACATGCACACGGCCCTGGAAAGTCTGGTGCAGGCCCTCGAACACGCGCCCCAGACGCCACTCAACCGACTGGAGATCCTGCCGCAAAGCGAGCGCAATCAGTTGCTGGAGGACTTCAACGCCACCCAGCGCACCTATCCACATGAGCAGACCGTTCTGGCGCTGTTCGAGGCTCAGGCCACGTACCTGCCGCAGGCGATTGCAGCGGTGCACGGGCAGCGGCAAGTGAGCTACGCGCAGTTGAACGAGCAGGCCAACCGCCTGGCCCATCACCTGATCGGCCTCGGCGTGCAACCGGACGACTGCGTGGCCATCCTGCTGCCACGCTCCATCGAGCTGCTGGCCAGTCAACTGGCGATCCTCAAGTGCGCGGCGGCTTATGTGCCGCTGGACCGCAACGCCTCCCTGGAA
>NZ_JACNDD010000240.1:0-5726 GCF_017351395.1 Pseudomonas sp. FW305-28 | reverse complement strand
TCGCGAGCAAGCTCGCTCCCACAGGGGCTTCATCCTGGCATCAGCCTGTGTGTCGCCCACAAAAAAGCCCCCGCCGCCGCAAGGCAACGAGGGCTTTTGTTTTCCTGATGCTACATCTCGACCTGCGTCCCCAGTTCAATCACCCGGTTCAACGGCAGATTGAAGAAACGAAGGTTGCCGTTGGCATTTTTCAACATGAAGGCGAACAGTATCTCGCGCCAGCGGGCCATGCCCTCAAGCTTGGAGGCGATGACGGTCTCGCGACTGAGGAAGTAAGTGGTGCGCATCGGACTGAAGTCCAGGTCATCGAGATGACAGAGCTTGAGCGCCTGCGGAACGTCCGGCTCATCGGTGAAACCGAAGTGCAGGATCACCCGGAAGAACCCTTCGCCATAGGCATCGACCTCGAAGCGCCGCTGCGGTGGCACCCGGGGAATGTCTTCGTACACCACGGTCAGCAGCACCACCTGCTCATGCAGCACCTGGTTGTGCAATAAATTGTGCAACAGCGCGTGAGGCACAGCGTCCGAACGCGCGGTCAGGAACACGGCGGTGCCCTGGACCCGGTGCGGCGGCTGCACACGGATGCTGCTGATGAAGATCGGCAGCGGCAGCGCCCCTTCATCCAGGCGCTCCACCAGCAATTGCTTGCCGCGTTTCCAGGTGGTCATCAGCACGAACAAGGCAATACCGGCGATGACCGGGAATGCACCGCCCTGGATGATTTTCGGCACGTTGGCGGCGAAGTACAGGCCGTCCACCAAAAGAAAACCGATTAGCAACGGAACAGCCAACAGCGGCGGCCACTTCCACAACAGCAGTATCACGGCGGACACCAGGATCGTGGTCATCAGCATCGTACCGGTCACGGCCACGCCGTAGGCCGAAGCCAGCGCGCCGGAAGATTCGAAACCCAGCACCAGCAGCACTACACCCACCATCAACGACCAGTTCACCGCACCGATGTAGATCTGGCCCTGCTCGGCGCTGGAGGTGTGCTGGATGTACATGCGCGGGATGTAACCGAGCTGGATCGCCTGGCGCGTCAGGGAGAACGCGCCGGAAATCACCGCTTGCGAGGCGATCACCGTGGCCAGGGTCGACAGGCCCACCAGCGGGAGCAGCGCCCAGCTCGGCGCCAGCAGATAAAACGGGTTGCGCGCCGCTTCCGGGTCGCCCAGCAACAACGCGCCCTGGCCGAAGTAATTGAGCACCAGCGCCGGCAATACCAGGATGAACCAGGCACGGGCAATCGGTTTGCGGCCGAAGTGCCCCATGTCGGCGTACAGCGCTTCGGCGCCGGTCAACGCCAACACCACGGCACCGAGGATCGCCACGCCCATGCCCGGATGAACGATAAAAAAACGCACGGCCCAGGCCGGGTTCACCGCCTGCAACACTTCTGGATGTTGAGCGATGCCGTACACACCCAGGGCGCCAAGCACCAGGAACCAGGTGACCATGATCGGGCCAAACAGGGTGCCGATCCGTGCAGTGCCGTGGCGCTGGATCAGGAACAGCCCCACCAGCACCACCAGCGACAAGGGCACCACCCAGTGATCGATGCCTTCGAACGCCAGGCCAAGGCCTTCAATGGCCGAGAGCACGGAGATCGCGGGCGTGATCATGCTGTCGCCGTAGAACAGCGCCGCGCCGATCAAGCCGCAGATCACCAGGAAGGTCCGCAGTCGCGCCCTTCCCGCCGCGGCTCGCCGCGCCAGGGCGGTGAGCGCCATGATCCCGCCCTCGCCCTGGTTGTCGGCGCGCAGCACGAACATCATGTACTTGATCGACACGACCCAGATCAGCGACCAGAAAATCAGCGACAGGATCCCCAGCACCCCATCGTGATTGACAGGCACGCCATAGGCACCGGAAAACACTTCCTTGAGGGTGTACAACGGGCTCGTACCGATGTCGCCATAAACCACTCCGACCGCCGCGACCAGCATGCTCAGCGGCTTAGCTGCCGAATGCTCGGCACCTGCCACCTGACTACTTGCATGACCCATCCATCACTCCCGTTTCCCAGACCTGGCTTCTTGAACGAAGCGCTATGTTTTGTTGCGGCAGCATGCGCTGTTTTACGTATTGTTACAGACGTTTTATTGACTGTAGCAATCGCCAGAACGCAAAGGCGCGAAGCATAGCGCAGCACTCGTCGCATTTCCCGGTATAAAGCTGGTCAAGTGCGTCGACCCTGGATAGAATTGCGCACTTTTTGATCAGAGGCGCGCCAGGCGCCCTGTCTCGGCAAGAGACGATCCCCCCTACACCGAGGTTAGACATGTCCACCACTACCGCGCCAGCCAATCCGAAGGTTGGCTTCGTATCCCTGGGTTGCCCGAAGGCTCTGGTCGACTCCGAGCGCATCCTGACCCAGCTGCGCATGGAAGGCTATGACGTCGTGTCCACGTACCAGGACGCCGACGTGGTCGTGGTCAACACCTGCGGCTTCATCGATTCGGCCAAGGCCGAGTCCCTGGAAGTGATCGGCGAAGCCATCAAGGAAAACGGCAAGGTCATCGTCACTGGCTGCATGGGTGTGGAAGAAGGCAACATCCGCAACGTGCACCCAAGCGTGCTGTCCGTGACCGGGCCGCAGCAGTACGAGCAGGTGGTCAACGCCGTGCATGACGTGGTGCCACCGCGCCAGGACCACAACCCGCTGATCGACCTGGTGCCGCCACAAGGCATCAAGCTGACCCCGCGCCACTACGCCTACCTGAAGATTTCCGAAGGCTGCAACCACAGCTGCAGTTTCTGCATCATCCCATCGATGCGCGGCAAGCTGGTGAGCCGTCCGGTGGGCGATGTGCTCGACGAGGCCCAGCGCCTGGTCAAGGCCGGCGTCAAGGAACTGCTGGTGATCTCCCAGGACACCAGCGCCTATGGCGTCGACGTGAAATACCGCACCGGCTTCTGGAATGGCGCGCCGGTGAAAACCCGCATGACCGAACTGTGCGAAGCCCTCAGCACTCTTGGCGTCTGGGTCCGCCTGCATTACGTTTACCCGTACCCGCATGTCGACGAACTGATCCCGCTGATGGCGGCCGGCAAGATCCTGCCGTACCTGGACATCCCGTTCCAGCACGCCAGCCCGAAAGTCCTCAAGGCCATGAAGCGCCCGGCTTTCGAAGACAAGACCCTGGCCCGCATCAAGAACTGGCGCGAAATCTGCCCGGACCTGATCATCCGCTCGACCTTCATCGTCGGCTTCCCCGGCGAAACCGAAGAAGACTTCCAGTACCTCTTGGACTGGCTGACCGAAGCCCAGCTCGACCGCGTTGGCTGCTTCCAGTATTCCCCTGTGGAAGGCGCACCGGCCAACGACCTGGACCTGGACGTGGTGCCGGACGACGTCAAGCAGGACCGTTGGGAACGCTTCATGGCGCACCAGCAGGCCATCAGCTCGGCGCGCCTGCAAATGCGCATCGGCCGTGAAATCGAAGTGCTGGTGGATGAAGTGGACGAGCAAGGCGCCGTGGGCCGCTGCTTCTTCGACGCGCCGGAAATCGACGGCAACGTCTTCATCGACAACGGCAGCAACCTCAAGCCAGGGGACAAGGTCTGGTGCAAGGTGACCGATGCCGATGAGTATGACTTGTGGGCTGAACAGATCGGTTGATCTGCCGCGCTTTACAGGCTGCTGCAATACCTGTGGGAGCCGAGCTCGCTCGCGATAGCGGTGCATCAATCAGCATGAATGTTGGCTGACACGACGCTATCGCGAGCAAGCTCGGCTCCCACAAGTTCTTTCATCGCCGAAAAATTGAAAAGCCTCGCCATCCTCACAGGATGCGGGGCTTTTTTACGGCTATCGTATGGAGAAACCCAGCACATCCAGCACAAGGAACAGGCGGACATGCGCCAGCATTCGGTCATCCATACACCGAAACCGAGCGATTACCAGGAACTGACCCAGGTTTGGGAAGCCTCGGTGCGGGCCACCCATGAGTTTCTGCCAGACAGCTACATCGAACTGCTGAAAAACCTGGTGCTCACCCGCTACCTGGATGCGGTGATGCTCATTTGCACCCGGGACGCGCGCCAGCGGATCACCGGTTTCGCCGGTGTCGCGGCTGGCAAGGTCGAGATGCTCTTCATCGACCCGCAACACCGTGGCCAGGGCCTGGGCAAGCTGTTGCTGCGCTATGCCATGGAACAGCTGAACGCCGATCAACTGGACGTCAACGAGCAGAACCCGCAAGCCCTGGGCTTTTACCTCAAGCAAGGCTTCGAAGTGGTCGGGCGCTCGGCAAAAGATGGTATGAACCAGCCCTACCCACTGCTGCACATGCGCTACAAGCAGCCCGACCTGAAGGCCGGACGCGGCTAAAAGCTGCATGAGGCAAATGGACCCGCGATTAACCGGCCCCAGGCAGGTACAATGCCCACCCTCTTTTTGTTACGGCCCCCGTCATGACTGACCCGATTCGTCTCTCCAAACGCCTCATCGAACTCGTCGGCTGTTCCCGTCGCGAGGCTGAGCTGTTCATCGAGGGCGGCTGGGTCACCGTGGATGGCGAAGTGATCGACGAGCCGCAGTTCAAGGTAACGACCCAGAAGGTCGAACTCGACGCCGAGGCCAAGGCCACCGCGCCAGAGCCGGTGACACTCCTGCTGAACGTCCCGGCCGGCATGGACGCAGACACCGCGATGGCCTCCCTTGGCCCGCAGACCCTGAGCGAAGAACATCGCTTCGGCAAGCGGCCGCTCAAGGGCCATTTCCTGCGCCTGACCGCCAGTGCCGACCTGCAAGCCAACGCGAGCGGGCTGCTGGTGTTCACCCAGGATTGGAAGATCTTGCGCAAGCTCACTGCCGACGCCGCCAAGATCGAGCAGGAATACGTGGTGGAAGTCGAAGGCGACATGGTCGCCCATGGCCTCAATCGCCTGAACCATGGCTTGACCTACAAGGGCAAGGAGCTGCCGGCAGTCAAGGCCAGCTGGCAGAACGAGAACCGCCTGCGCTTTGCCATGAAAAACCCGCAGCCCGGCGTGATCGCTCTGTTCTGCCAGGCGGTCGGGCTCAAGGTCGTCGCCATTCGCCGCATCCGCATCGGCGGCGTGTCCATCGGCAAGGTGCCGCTGGGCCAGTGGCGCTACCTGTCTGCCAAAGAGAAATTCTAATTTTTTCCGGCGCCGCACCGAACGCAGGCGCCCACTGCCGATTGATCAGGACTGCATACATGATTCACAACGACGTACTGCGCAGCGTGCGCTACATGCTCGACATCAGCGACAAGAAAGTCATCGAGATCATCAAGCTGGGCGGCCTGGACGTCTCCCTGGCGGACCTGGCGGGCTACCTCAAGAAAGACGAGGAAGAAGGCTTTGTGTTCTGCCCTGACGAGGTCATGGCGCATTTTCTCGATGGGCTGGTGATCTTCAAGCGTGGCAAGGACGAAAGCCGTCCGCCGCAGCCGATCGAAGTGCCAGTGACCAACAACATCATCCTCAAGAAACTGCGGGTGGCCTTCGAGCTGAAGGAAGACGACATGCACGCCATCCTCAAGGCCGCCGAGTTCCCGGTGTCCAAGCCGGAACTGAGCGCGCTGTTCCGCAAGTTCGGCCACACCAACTACCGCCCGTGCGGCGACCAATTGCTGCGCAACTTCCTCAAGGGCCTGACGCTGCGCGTTCGCGGCTGACTTTGAAGGACAGCTGAATCCTGCGGGCTTTTGTGGCGAGGGAGCTTGCTCCCGCTGGACGCGCAGCGTCCC
>NZ_JACNDD010000024.1:0-53485 GCF_017351395.1 Pseudomonas sp. FW305-28 | reverse complement strand
CAACACCCAGTGGGACGAGGTGGACAACATTCCGAAGATGGAGCACACAGCAGCTCTGCCGTGCGGCGTTTGAGAGCATGAGGGGAAAAGCAGCTATACACCATGACATCAAGTCCCTTTGCGCGTGGTATTGAGAAGGGATGAGGTTATCCGTGAAAATATTAGGATGCAATTGGGATTACATCCGCTTTTGGTCGAGGCTGTGTAAAAACGTTTTTCAGCGCGATTTGAGCCCAGTGTTGGGCTGGAAATCGCATTTCTATGCAAAATCCAGATCGGCTGAGTAGCCGATAATTTTCAGATTTCCTCAATTTTGACGAAGCGTTTTTACATACTATGGGCCGTTTTCTGACCTTCGCTTAACGGTTGAGCTGCCAGGGTTTCCCTAGGCGATGAGTGAGTAATTGCATGGTCAGCAAATAGTAATAGCGCGTCGATTCAGTATGCTGGTTTAGGTGGTGATTCAAAAACCACGCAAGGTGTTTTCTCTGCCAAGTCCATGGATTGTCGCGTTGCCAGCGATCAGCGATTGTTGCTTGGATAGTCTTTGCCTGACGAAGGTGGCGTTGGCGTGTGGTATGCGAACCGGTCAGGACGCCTGACAGGAACAGCTCCATATCGAATGCCATGCTCATGCTCGACCACCAATGTAAGCCGACACTACGTCGATACGGCCGTGCCCCAGTTCATAGCTAATTTGTACTCGGGCATTCTGATCTAGGCGTCGGTCGAGTTGATAGCAATGGCCACCGTTGATGGGGGCGAGATGGTGCGTGATTTGCTTATAGCGTTCGCACGCATAGGCTGCCCGCAATTCGTGGAAGCCTTTGAGGTCGTGCTTATGGAGGATATCCCGAGCAGGACGGACGACTCCCTGTTGGAAATCGAGGTAGCTTTCGTCCGGTGCAAGCAGGTTATGGCTACCGTCAGGGAAAAGGGGACGGATTTATTTCCTCGATCAAAAAATGGGGGGCCGTGCGCAGGAGTGCTAGGTTTGAACACAACATTTCCTCGACCGGTAATGCTTCAGCGCTGAACCGATACCCATCCTAAGGAACCCCGTAATGGACCTACACAACGAGTTCGAAAACAGCAAATTCTTCCACCACGCCCGTATCGATCGACGCGCCGCCGATGCCTTGGTGGGACTGGCTGCGGGGATTACGGCGGACGGTGTCGTGAACACCAACGAAGCGGTTTTCCTAAAGCAATGGTTGGAAAACAACCTCGCCCATTTAAATGACCCGGTGATCAATCTGTTGTATTCGCGTCTGGCGTCCATGCTTCAGGACGATGCTCTGGACCCGGACGAGTCTCTTGAGCTGCTTAACATCCTACGTAGCTTTTCTGGCGTGGGCATTGAGAGATCGAAGGTCGGCGAAGCTGTTGCCATTGCTCCAACGGACCTTCCCTTCAATTCCCCAGCTCCTGACTTGGTGTGGGATGGCCGAATGTTTGTATTTACAGGCGTCATGGCCTTTGGGCCACGCAAAGATTGCCAGGCATTGGTCGAGGAGCGTGGCGGTTTGATTGGTGGTGGGGTGAGTAAGAAGGTGCATTACCTGGTGGTCGGCAGCGTGGGTAATGAGCAGTGGCGCCACAGCACCTACGGAACGAAGATCATGAAGGCAGTGGAACTGCGAGAGGCGGGGGCTTCGATTGCCATTGTGGGTGAGGATCACTGGCAAAAGATGCTGTTTGGTTGAGCCTGTCCTGGCCGTTGTTTTGGGAGAAAGATTGTCGGTGGGGTTGATGGCCTCATCGCGAGCAAGCTCGCTCCCACAGGTTTTTCAGGGGGTGGAGGAAAAGTGAGCGCCCAGAAACAACAAAGCCCTCGCATTTCTGCGAGGGCTTCGTTTTGTATGGTGCCGGCACCAGGAGTCGAACCCGGGACCTACTGATTACAAGTCAGTTGCTCTACCAACTGAGCTATACCGGCGTGTGGGCGACGATTATAGCGATTGGGTGCGTTCTGTAAACCCCTGAATTCTGACTATTTTTGCGCAGGTCCGGCTTAGGCGCGGTGAAGCAGGTTGCGCAGTTTGTTCAGGGCGCGCCAGGTGCGGCTGTTTTGGATGGCGTGGAGTTGGGCTTCGGCCTGTTCGGCGCGGCGCAGGGCGGCGTTGAGTTGTTGGTCGGTGTCGTCGATGGGGTGGCTGAATTTGTGGCCTTTGCAGAGCTGGAAGCCGTCGAGGTTGCACGGTGGGATGTCGAAGGCGGGTTTGAGGGCCAGATGTTCTTCGGCGAGGTAGTAGGTGTTGATGCCGTCGAACAGGATGGACTGGTAGCCGGCGTCGGTGACCAGGTGTTCCCAGGTCTGGTCGCGGGCCCATGGGGTTTCGATGAGGATGATCCAGGGGCGCCAGCGGCTGAAGTCCATGCCGCGCAGCACGGTTTCTTCGTGGCCTTCGACGTCGATTTTCAGGAAGTGGATGGGGCGGCCCTGGGCGTATTGCTCGCAGATGGAGGCCAGGGTGCGGGATTGGACGGTCTGGTTGCGCACGTCCATGCCGGCGTCGCGATGCTGTTGGGCGACGCTGGCTTCTACCGTGGACAGGCCCGTGTCGGCGATGGTGTAGAAGGTCAGGCTTTCGGCGTTTTCACCGGCCACGCATTGCAGGTTGGTGTCGTGGGGGCGTTGCTGACAGAGGGCGTCGTAGTAGGCCGGCACGGGTTCGATGTTGATGCCACGCCAGCCGCGGTCGTAAAACGCTCGGGTGACTGAATCATCTGTCGGATGGTTGGCGCCGACGTCGAGGTAAAAGCCGTTTTCCACCGATTGAAGGGCGCGCCACAGGCGTATGTCTTCGAAGTTTTGTGCGTAGGAAATGAACGTCACGGCCAGTCCTTGAGTGTGTCGGCATTGTGTCAATCACGATACGTGGGGCTGTTGTATAGCACGGGCGCGGCGGACGCAATTATTGGCGCGGGGCAGCACTGAATTCGGCGGTTATGTCGTTTTGCTTAGACGCTTATGCACAACGGGCTGGATGAGACGCAGGGCATCTTGCGATTTTGTGACCGCTTTCGCGTTTCGTCGCAAATGCCTGTTTTCATGGTTTTTTATCCATATGAACAAAAAATGACCAATGCTGATACGGTCAGGAAATCTCGGATTTCTTGGATCCGGGTTTATTTCATCAACAGAGTTATCCACAGGCTGTTTCGCCTCAGTAACGCTCTGCCAGCAACAGCAGATTGCGCGGCGTCAGTGGGGTTTCGCAGAAGGTGCCGAGGCGAACGTCGTAGCCTTTTTGCGTGAGGAAAAGCGCCCGGTCCAGTACCAGCCAAAGCTCCAGCGGCCGTCGAAAAAGACCTCTCAGCAACTCCAGGTTGCGTACCTCGGCCAGGCGCTGATGGCCTGCTGCTTCCAGGGCGACCCAATCAGGCGTGCCGACTGTGGATAAGGCTTTCAGGGCTGCCAGATCGGTGCAGTACTGGACGAAGGATTTTTCCAGCCATGCGCTGGGGAGTGACGGTGTGGGCAAGTACTCGTTGCACCCTCTGATTTGCCGTTGCAGCAAGTCGAAGCCCAGGCGCCAGGCCATGGAGTGGTCCCGCTGCCTTCTGACGCGTGCGCCAGCGGTGACGGTTTCGGTCAGCGGCAGGCTGAGATCGTCGAGCGACAGCTGTAGGGCAGAGCCCTTGGCGGCGTCGGACAGCGCTTGATAGCGCTCGGTGTTGATGCGGTTGTAACAGCACGGTGCGATAGCCAGTTGTGCACAGCCAACGGCGCTGGCCAACTGCATCAAGCGCACATGCAGGTCGCCACAGGCGTGCAGGGCTACGGGGGTGTGTTCGGGGTGGAGCGCCTGGGCGGCGTTCGCCGCTAGCACGTCTTGTTGCAGGTGCGTGGCGGGCAGGTGATGGCGCTGGCTCAGTTGTTGGCCGCTGGCCACCAGTGCGGGGTCGTATTCCAGGCAAGTCAGTTGCTGTTCACCGTGCAGCAGACGTCGACCGAGGTGACCTTTGCCGGCGCACCAATCCAGCCAGTGGGTCGGCTGGGTGGTGAAGTGCAGGCGGCTGGCGAAGGCTTCGATCTGCTGCCATTTGCGCCCGGGTACCTCGACGTTCAGGCGATGGCTTGGGGCTTCGAGTGTGCTGGCGGGCAATTCTGCGACAGCGCTCAATGTGCGGGAGATAGCGGCCAATTCCGGAAACGGTGCGGGTGCGTCCTCCATCAACCATGGCTGATGATGATCATTTTCCGCCGCTTCCAGTGAACGCTGACGTAGCCATCGGGACAATTCCGGGTGGGACGTTTCCCAAGGGAGCTGCAGGTGGGTGAACGGACGTGGTTTCCACAGCGCCTGGTGCGCTGTGAGAAAAACGTCCAGCGCCGTGAAGCGGGCGAGCAATGCCTCGCCCGTCAGCACGCCGCTGTCAGCGCCCTTGGCAGGCATCGACGCGCAACCAGCGCTCCAGCTGCTTGAAGCCTTGCACCAACAGGAAGGACATCAGCAGGTAGAACATGCCGGCGGCGAAGAAGATCTCCACCGGCAGGTAGGTCCGGGCAATGATGGTGCGGGCCATGCCGGTGAGTTCCAGCAGGGTCACGGTGCTCGCCAGGGCACTGGCCTTGAGCATCAGGATCACTTCGTTGCTGTAGGCCGGCAGGCCGATGCGCGCCGCGCGGGGCAGCATGATGTAGAACAATGCCTTGGGCCGAGACATGCCCAGGGCCCGTGCGGCTTCGATCTCGCCCTTTGGGATGGCCTGGATCGCGCCGCGCAGGATCTCGGCGATGTAGGCGGCGGTGTGCAAGGTCATGGTGACCGTGGCGCACCAGAACGGGTCCCGCAGGTACGGCCACAGCGCGCTGCTGCGCACGGCGTCGAACTGCGCCAGGCCGTAGTAGACCAAAAACAGCTGGACCAACAGCGGCGTGCCACGGAAAAAGAAGATGTAGGCGTAGGGCAATGCCCGCACCTGCCACAGGCGCGAAGAGCGGGCGATGCCCAGCGGAATCGCCAGCAGCAGCCCGGCGATCACGGCGATGGCCACCAGCTCCAGGGTCAGTGTCGCGCCTTGGGCCAGCTTCGGCAGCCACTTGATGATGACGTCCCAGTTCATTGGGTGCTCCTGGCAAATCCACGGGCGGCGCGTCGTTCCAGCAGGTGCATGCCGAGCATGGCGAGCACCGTCAGCCCCAGGTACATGAACGCTGCGACCATATAGAAGGTGAACGGTTGCTTGGACACGGTCACGCCAATCTGTGCGTGGCGCATGATTTCTTCCAGGCCGATCACCGAGACCAGCGCGGTGTCCTTCATCAGGATCATGAACAGGTTACCCAGGCCCGGCAGGGCGATGCGCCACATCTGCGGCATGATCAGTCGGGTGAAGATCCGCCACTTCGACAGGCCCAGGGCGACGCCGGCCTCACGGTGGCCCTTGGGAATTGCCAGGATCGCGCCGCGAAACACTTCCGTGGCGTAGGCGCCAAAGCACAGGCCCAGGGCAATGACACCGGCGGCGAAGGCGTTGAGGGCAAGGTCAGGCATGCCCAGGTACTCGCCCAGCGCACGCATCAGGTTGACGGTACCGAAGTAGATCAACAGCACCCAGAGCAATTCCGGAATGCCACGAACCAGTGTCGAGTAAGTGCCGCCAAGCCATTGCAATGGCTTGTACGGCGAGGTCTTGGCCAAGGCGCCGAGCAGGCCGAGCACCAGCCCCAGGCACAGGGCCGAGAGTGCCAGTTTAACGGTCATCAGTGCGCCAGCGGCGAGCGCCGGGCCGAATCCGTGGAGATCGATCATCATGGGTGTGTGTTCATATCGCGGCAGGCTTTGCTAAGGGCCGGCGCTGCGGTGTGGCAGCGTCGGCCGGGTACGTCAGCATCAATAGATGTTGAACGGAAAGTACTTGTCGTTGATTTTCTTGTAGGTGCCGTCGGCGACAATTTCCTTGAGCGCGGCGTTCAGTTTGTTGCGCAATTCGTTGTCGCCCTTGCGCACGGCGATGCCGATCTTGTCGCTTTCCACCACCGGGTCGCCCTTGAATTCGTAGGCGCGGCCGGCCTCGGTTTTCAGCCAGTCATAGTTGACGTATTTGTCCGCCAGGATCGCATCGACGCGGCCAGAGGTCAGGTCCAGATAAGCGTTTTCCTGTGTGTCGTAGAGCTTGGTGGTGATGTCGCTACCCAGTTCGTCTTCCAGCCAGGTGCCGGCCAGGGTCGCCCGTTGTGCGCCGATGACCTTGCCTTTGAGCGAGTCCTTATCGGTCTTGAACTCGGCGCTTTTCGGCGCGATGAACTGCAGTTTGTTGGAGTAGTACGGGTCGGTGAAATCCACCGCCTGCTTGCGTTCCTCGGTGATCGACAGCGAGGAAATCAGGAAGTCGAATTTCTTGGCGTTCAGGGCCGGGATGATGCCGTCCCAATCGGAGGTGACGACTTCGCACTCGACTTTCATCTTGGCGCAAAGGGCGTCGCCGATGTCTTTATCGAACCCCACGACCTGGCCGCTGGCGTCCTTGTTGTTGAACGGTGGATAGGCCGCTTCGATGCCCATCTTCAGTTTATCGGCCGCCGTGGCGTTGGCCGAGAACACCAGGCTGACGGCTGCTGCCAGGAGGAATTTCTTGTAGGTCTGCATCTGTACTGCTCCGTTAGCGGTTGCTGGACATGAATTGTTTGCAGCGCGCCGAAAGCGGGTTTTCGAAGACCTGCTGTGGCGATCCTTGCTCCTCGACCAGGCCTTGATGAAGGAACACGACTTCGCTGGAAACCTGACGGGCGAAGCCCATTTCATGGGTGACCAGCAGCATGGTGCGTCCTTCTTCGGCCAGGGCGCGGATCACACTAAGTACTTCCTGGACCATTTCCGGGTCAAGAGCGGAGGTGGGTTCGTCGAACAGAATCACCTTGGGCTGCATTGCCAGGGTGCGGGCGATGGCGGCGCGTTGTTGCTGGCCGCCCGACAGTTCGGCCGGGTAGGCGTGGCGCTTGTCGGCGATGCCGACCTTGGCCAGCAGTGCTTCGGCCACTTCGACGGCTTCGGCCTTGCTCTGGCCGAGCACCCGGCGCGGAGCTTCGATGATGTTATCGAGCACGCTCATGTGCGGCCAAAGGTTAAAGTTCTGAAACACAAAACCGATCTCGCTGCGCAGGCGGTTGATCTGTTTGCCGTCGGCGGCCACCAGTTCACCGTTTTTCGCGGCCTTGAGCTTGAGCTCTTCGCCGGCCACCAGGATCTGGCCCTGGTTGGGGTTCTCCAGCAGGTTGATGCAGCGCAGAAACGTGGACTTGCCGGACCCGGAGGATCCGAGGATCGAGATCACATCGCCGTCGCGGGCGGTCAGCGAGACGCCCTTGAGCACCTCCAGCTGTCCGTAGCGTTTGTGCAGGTTGCGGATTTCAAGCGCGGGCGTGGCCTGGGCCATGTGCGGTCCTCATGGTGTGTGCTCCCTTGCTGTTGGCTGCCTTCCTTGGCGAGGCGGCCAAGCTAGCATGCGTCCGAATGACAGCCAACAGCGCTTCGGCTGGTAAACCGGGGATGTGTGGCAGGTTGTCGCATCGGCACAGCAGTCTGTCGCGCCATCAACAACCGAACGGCCGTTTGAACCCTGTCTACCGGTGAAAAGCCCGGGGAGTCGCGTGAAAAAAGGCGCGATGGTGCCAGCTTTGGGCGGGGGTTGGAAGGGATAACCGGATGAGCGTGTCGCGATCAAAAGTTTGTTGGGTTACTCGGGAGCATCCTCGAGATCCCACAGTATTTTGAGAACCTCTTTGAAGCTGGCTCGTGCAATTTCGAAATCCGCCTGTACTTCAGGGCTGTGAAGCCAACGCTCCGCTGCTTCCTGATCGATATCGTCAGCCCACCTTCTATAAGCAATCAGGGTATTTTCGACCAGATTTTGGGCTGCCGTGGCTTCGTTTTCGGCATTTTCACGATTCAGAAGCTCGGGCTGTTCATTCGTCATCACAAGGATTAATCCGAGCATCCTGACCATCATATCAATACGCCCCGACTCTTCTTCGGCGTCTTGCATCTCATAGAATAGCGACAAGAAGTCTCTTGGGCGCTCTGCGAATTCGTCCTGCAGGGCATCCAGGAAGTACGGATCTTCGTACTCGGGAAGATCAAACGCGACGGCAGCAGGCTTTGTACGACTGACGCGTAGTTGCTTGGCTTTCGTTTTTGCACGCTTGGCGCGTTTTTGTTGTTTGTTCGCGGAGGCCATGGGTGTGGTTCCGTCATTTTGTTGAAAAAAGTAGTCGTGAAATCTGTGGGAGCGAGCTTGCTCGCGATGGCGGTAGAGAAGCCAACAAAGATGAGGGGGGACGGCCTCATCGCGAGCTACTTCCACAGGAGCCTCGATGGAGCGGTTTTTTAACTTCAAACCCCGAAGTTATAACCCTGGCGTCGTCGCTGTGGTCCAGTCCTCGATGCGCAGGCCCGGGACTCTTTCAAATTCCCTTCGATTGTTAGTCACTACGATCAGCCCGCGAGAACGGGCATGGCCTGCGATCATTTGGTCGTAGGGACCGATCGGCTTGCCAATTTTTGCCAACTCGGCTCGGATCATTCCGGTATGCGCTGCGCCTTCATAATCAAAAGGTAAAACTTCAAGCCGGGCACAGAACCCTTCTATGACCGCAAGATTTTTCTCAGGGGCAGAGGATTTTTCCGCGCCATAAATAAGCTCCATCAGCGTCACGGCGCTAATAGAAAGCTGGCCGTGATGAAGGTTGAAAGCTTCTCTGACTGCCTGCGGTTTGTTCTTGATAGTAAATATACAAATGTTGGTATCTAGCATGAACTTGATCATTAGAAGGGCTCGCGCTCCTGATCGGCAGGCTGTTCACGCTCTGCCATAAAATCTGCTGTTACGGAGTCTCCATCGAACCAGCTATCCCACGCTTCGCCGGCTGGTGTGATGACGCGTGCTCTTCCTATGGCAATCACGTCTACACGCTTTACATCGTTTGGCATCGCAACTGCTTTGGGTAGCCGGACGGCCTGGCTGCGATTGCTCATGAAAAGGGTGGTTTGTTCCATGTGCAGTCCCTCTAGGAAATTCAAACTGAAGCATAGAATCATGCAGGGATATGTCAATGGGATATACGGCGCTGCGATGAATGGTTTCTTATTCCATTCATCGCCAATAGATCTAAACCTTGCCGCATAATCAAAATCAAAAGAGAACTCATGAGCTGTTTCCAGTATCTGGAGTCCTCGCCATGAAGCATAACCATTACTTTTTGCTGCCCTTCCTTCTGTTCGGCGCGCTGTTGTTCCCCATCATGCTCAACGCCACGAACCTGGCCCCGGTAGACAGTGCCGGCGTGCAGGTCCAGCCACAGCAACAGAACGGCATTACCTATCTGTCCGGCGGTATCGGCGAAGACGAAGCCCGGGCCATCGGGCAGGCCCATGGCTACAACCTGCACATGACGTTCGCGGTCGGCCCGGAAAACAAATACGTCCCGGATGTGGACGTGACCGTGCAGAGCGCGTTGGGACAAACATTGTTGACGCTCAGCGATGCGGGGCCGCTGGTTTATGTGCAATTGCCGCCGGGCAAGTACAACGTGGTGGCGACGCGCAACGGGGAGGCGCGACGCGACACTGCTGAGGTAGGCAACGGTGCCGCGCGCAACCTGGTGTTTCATTGGAACGGTGATGAATAGCCGAGCGGCTTATTCGCTGGTGGGTTCTTCCTGGGTCTGGCGATAACGGTCCAGCGCTTCGCTGAAGTCCTTGATGAACTCCGGTGTGCTGAGCCAGCGCTGGGCGGTCTCGCGGTCCATGTCATCGACCCACATGCGGTAGTCCACCAGCATGTCGGCGGCCAGGTTGGTCGCCGCCATGCCTTCGTTTTCAGCGTTCTTCAGGTCGAGCAGGCCTGGGCGTTCGATGATCATCACGCTCAGGGACGTAAGCAGCGTATCGAGCATTTCACTGCGGCTGACGGCCTCGGCTTCGCGCAGCTTGGCGAACAGTTCCAGCACGTAGACCGGTGGCTGGGCGGTGGCGTGGGCCGGATCGCCATACATCGGGATCGATTTGCGCCCGGTCATGCGGATTTGCTTGGCTTTGTCTTTGGCGCGCTTGGCGCGTTTTTGCTGTTTGTTCAGTGAGGCCATTGGGCTTCGGTTTCCAATTCGTTAGGGGGCGGTGCCCGGCTCAGTCGATTCTCGGCACGGTAAAGCGGAATTCGCTGCCCTGGCCTGGCTGGCTTTCGGCATGCAGTTTACCGCCATGGGCCTGGACAATCCCCTTGGAAATGTACAACCCCAGCCCGGTGCCGTTTGGGTTGCCCTCCTTGCTCGTCCAGTAGCGCTCGAAAACATGAGGCAACTGCTCTGGCGTAATCCCTTCACCGGTGTCGCGGACGCTGAACACGATCTCGTTCCCGACCGACATCGCACTGATGCCCACGGAGCCTTGCTGCGGCGTGAACTTGATGGCGTTGCCGATCAGGTTGGACAGCACCTGGAACAGCCGCTCGGGGTCGGCATTGATCCTCAGGTTCGGTTCGGCATTGAAGGAGATGTCGATGGCCTTGGCAGCCGCCAGCGGCGTCAGTAGCGAGCAGGCGTCTTCGAAGATCTGGCTGACGTCCATCGGCTGGGGATTGATGGTGTAGCGCCCGGCGTCGATGCGCGAGGTATCGAGCAGGTCCTCCAGCAGGGCATTCATGCGGCTGGTAGCCTGTTGCATGGTGTCGATGGCTGAGGCGATACGCTTGGAGCTGTGGGAACCGTCGGAGCTGAAGGCCTTTTGCATCATGCCGCAGAGCATGGAAATGACCGTCATCGGGCTGCGCAGGTCATGAGACACCACGGCCACCAGTTCATCGCGGGCTTGCACGGCCAGGCGCTCCTTGTGCACCTGGCGGGCCAGGTCGTTTTCCAAGGCCGAGCGCCGCAAGTCGTTGGCGGCGAACAGATCGCCATGGCTCCATTTGGTACTGATACCGGCCATTTCGACTTTCCAGATCTCGAAAGACGTCCGGGGCCGCAGGCGCAGACCGGTCTCGCTGTTTTCCAGGTCCAGGGGTTTTTGTGGGTCGCCGCTCCATTGGAGGGTTTGCTTGACCTCGGGGCGGAACCACAGCACGCCGTTTTCCACAGGCTTGGGCAAGTGGATCGCCAGCACGCCGCTCGCCACGTCCTGATACGCCTGGGCCGCAGGGAACACACTGCTCAGGTTGTGGTGAGAGAACACTGGCTTGCCGGTTTCCAGGATCCATTTGTGCAGTTCGCGGATCTGCTCCGGTTCCGGGCACTGGCCATGGCGGTGCAGTTTGTTGTCCTCGAGAATCGCGACGCCACTGGCGCCGGTCAGGTCCATGAGGCGTTGCGGCTCGTGGGACAGGCCATCGAAGACGTTGTCGCTGGACTCGGCCATGACCGCGGCGAGGACCTTGAGGTCTTCCAGCTTGGCGTCCCGTTGCCGAGTCAGCTCCAGTGCTTGCATGGCGCTGATCTGCAATGACAGCACCTGGCCGATGGTCTGGCAGGCCATGCGCATTTCATGGGGCACCAGCAGCGGCTGGCGATTGCCGCAACTGATCAGCCCCCACAAGCGTTCGCCCTCCATCAACGAGATGCTCATGGACGACAGTACGCCCATGTTTTTCATGTACTGGCGGTGGATCGGCGAGACGCTGCGCAGCGTGGCAAAACTCAGGTCCAGGGGCGCCTGGGTATCGGGCCGCAATTGCGGAACCAGCGGCACTGGCGTGTAGTCGGCGTTGGGGATGATCCGCAGCCAGTTGATGCGATACAGCTCTCGAGCCTGTTCGGGAATATCCGACGCCGGGAAAAACAGGCCCTTGTAGAGCTCCATCGACGGCGCGCTGGCCTCGGCAATCACTTGGCCGTGGCCTTCTTCCTCGAAGCGATAGATCAGCACCCGGTCGTAACCGGTCATGGCCTGGATTTCCTGCACGCTGATTTCGTACAGGGCCTGGAGGGTTTTCGCACTTTGCAGGCGTTGCAACATGCGGCCCATGTTGGCCTCGCCGCTGACCCCTTCGGGGCGATAGTCGCTCAGGTGCTGTTCCAATTCGACGATCAGGGCGCCCTGATGGCGATGCACCAGGGCATCAAAACGCTGCTGGTTCACGACAATGGCCACGGGTACGTTGTCGCTTTCCGGGGCGGCGCGACAGGCGATGAGGATCGCCTCGGCCTGTTCCAGCCCCAGCAGGGCGTCAAGTGTCTGGCCCAGCAGCCTGTGGGGATCCTGCGCCATCAATTGCAACACGTTGGCGCTGACCTGACGGATCACGAAGTCGGGCTCGGACAGCATCAGTAACACGCCATGAGGCTGGATGGTCCCGGGAAAGCGAATCGGTTCGTCTGCGCAATTGGCCAGCAGTTCTTCGAAGGCTTCCTGGTTTTCCGTGTTCATAACAATACCTTTTGGCTGTCCAGCCAGTGTTCAAAATGAGAGAACGTCGCCTTGGCGGCGTGTGTGACTTCGAACACCTGGGCCTGGCCAAGGTTCCTGTCGTCCAGGTATTGGAGGAAATCCTTCCAGCGTCGGCCAGTGAGTTCGCCATACACATTGAGGAAGGCCGCTCCGCTAGAGGCGTCAAGCCCCAGCTTCTCGGCCACCCTGCGCCGCAGGATCTGCCCCCCGAGCGTTGCACCTTCCAGCACATAGGACACGCCGAGTGCGGCGGCACGGGAGTCGATCAGCGGCAACGCCTGGCAGGTGGGCAGCGCTTCGATAGTAGCTGCTTCCAGACCCAGTGCCGTGAGATCCGCCCGCAGCACCGGAAGTTTGATCCGTAGGGATTGGTCCAGCCCGGTCGGCGTCAATGCAAGTACATGAAGACGTTGTTCCAACGGTTGATAGAAACCGTAGTAGGCCGCCATCAGGCGCCGATACAGATCGAAGTCCAGCTGTTCGGAGAAAAACGGCAGGCGTTTTTCCAGGGCGACGTGCAGTTCAGCGGTTTCGCTCCGCAATGCCTGGATCAGAGAAGGGTAGGGAGCGGCCGATGACATGCAGGATAGAGTTCTTTGACTGGAGCGTTGCTGAAAGAAACGCATAAATCTTACATGGGTTTTTGGGTATGCAGTCATCGGGTGTCGGCCCTCATTTTCTCAAGTCGCTGCGCCTGCTTGCTGCTCGCCGAGTCGCGCTCGTTCGCGATTCGGCTCATTGCACAGCTCTTCTTCCGAGGGGAGCACCAGCTTGTATTGACTGACGAACAATTGCTCATTGCCCTGCGATACGGAGTAACGCACCACCGATTCGTCTTTCTGGGCGCACAGAATGATGCCGACGGTGGGTTTGTCATCCGGGCCGCGTTTAAGGTCGTCGTAGAGGCGCACATACATGTCCATCTGCCCGATGTCCTGATGGCTCAGCTCGCCGAGTTCGTTGATCAAGGGGGCGAGCTGAGGGGCATCTTGGGGCAGCAGTGGCGTCATCGCAGTGTCCAACCATTGAGAGGGGCGGACTGCAAGGATGCATCAAGCGATGTTTCGATGATGCCGGACGGGGCTGATTGCTTGGGAGGAAAAATAGTGGATTGACGCAGGACGGGTATGACGCCGCCCCATGTTGGTTGACCTTGGTTTGTAGGAGCTATCCCCGCAGGGCGTCATCCATCGTGGCCCCGGTCTGATAGTCAGTCCTGGCCTTGGGCCAGCGCCTGGGAGGCAGCCACATAATCGGCCTGGAATTGCTTGCTTTCCACCCAGTCCAGCGCGGTCTGCTCATCCACGCCCGTGGTCAGACGGCGGTATTCGATCAATGCGGTAATGATGAAATCGGTCGCTTCTTCCTCACCTTCCTGTTCCAGCACCAGCGCCAGCAGGGGATGGGCCAGGAACGCTTCGCACAGCGCCTTCTGGCTGACCTTTTCGGCGGCACTCATTATCTGGAACAGTTCCGTCAGGTCCACGGTTTCCAGATCGATGCGCTCGTCGTTCGGGTCCAGGAAATCGTTCGGCGCAGCAGCACGCCGAGTGCGGTTCTGCTTGGCTTTCGCCTTGGCGCGCTGGCTGCGCTTGTGCTGTTTGTTCGCCGATGACATGGTCGGATTCCTGATGGATAAGGCCATCTATCCTACAGCCTCAACGCCGACGCTTCGAATCTCAATCCACGACGAAGAGCGTAGCCCCCGATGAAGTGGAGGAACGATGGGGCTCGGCCTGGTCGGCCACCTGATAGCTCATGCCGGGCTTGAGCAAGAATTGCCGACCGTCTTCGAGTTCAGTATTGAGCTCGCCCTTGAGGCAAAACAGGATGTGGCCCTTGGTGCACCAATGGTCGGCCAGATACCCGGCGGTGTATTCCACCATCCGGACCCGAATATTCCCGAATTGCCGCGTGCGCCAATAGGCGGTTCCGGTGACGCCTCTGTGCTCGGTGGGTTCGATGGTTGACCAGTCGGTAGTACCGAAGGGGATGCCGGTGATGTCCATGTCGACTCGCTTGCCAGAGGGGAGCGGACGAATGTAGCTGAGTCGACAAGGCGGAGGAAGGAAATCCCGGGCAATAAAAAACCCCGATCAATTGCTTGATCGGGGTTTTCGGTATTTGGTGCCCAGAGACGGAATCGAACCGCCGACACGGGGATTTTCAATCCCCTGCTCTACCGACTGAGCTATCTGGGCAACGGGGCGCATTAAACGGGTTTTTCAGGGGGGCGTCAAGCAAGTTTTCAAAAAATATTTAACTATTACCGTCGCTTACGATCCGCCCCCACGCTGAACAGCTTATTCGGATGGCGGTACGTAGCCTTCGGCCTTGGCGTAATCTTCGCCGGAAAAGTACTTGTCCATCTCGCCCTGAAGGTATTTGCGATCTTCGGCGTTCATCATGTTCAGGCGTTTTTCATTGATCAGCAGGGTCTGGTGTTTCTGCCAGTCGGCCCAGGCCTTGGCCGAAACATTGTCGTAGATGTCCTGGCCCTTGGCACCCGGGAACGGTGCACGTTCCAGGCCTTCCAGTTGTTCTTTGTACTTGCGGCACATGATGGTGCGGGTCATTGCAACTCTCCTGCGTTCATTACGGCGGCCGCGCGTTCGAGCAAGGTTTTGACCGGGGCGGCAAGGCCCAGGCGCGGCGGGGTGGCGAGGTTATACCAGAGCCAGTCGGCCTCGGCCACGTGATGGCCGGTTTCCCGGACCCGGACCAGCCAGGGTTCGATCGCCAACTGGAAGTGGCTGAAGGTGTGCACCAGGCCTGGCATTTCGTGTTGGCTGCCCAGTTCCAGCGAGTGTTGCAGGGCCAGGTGCTGCAGGTCGTCGAGGTCGTCGAGTTCCGGCAGGCTCCACAGCCCGCCCCATAGTCCGGTGGAAGGGCGACGGTAAAGCAGGATCGCGCCCTCGTGGTTGGCCAGCATCGGCATCAAAGTGCGCTTTTTGGGCACCTCTTTACGGGGCTTGGGAATCGGGTAGCGGGTTTCCAGGCCCAGCATGTGGGCCTCGCAGCCCTGTTTCAGTGGGCAGAGCAGGCAACTGGGCTTGCTGCGGGTACAGAGTGTCGCGCCGAGGTCCATCATCGCCTGGGTGTAGGCGTTGACCCGGTCTTGCGGCGTGAAGCGCTCGGCGGTGGCCCACAGCTGTTTCGCCACCTTGGGTTCGCCCGGGTAGCCTTCCTGGGCGGTGAAGCGCGCCAGCACCCGTTTGACGTTGCCATCGAGGATCGGCGCCCGCAGGCCCATGCTGATGCTGGCGATGGCACCGGCGGTGGACAGGCCGATCCCCGGCAACTCGGTGAGTTTTTCCACGTCCCGGGGGAATTCGCCGCCGTACTGCTCGACGACGATTTTCGCGGTTTTCTGCAAGTTGCGCGCACGGGTGTAGTAACCCAGCCCGGTCCACAGGTGCAGCACTTCGTCCTCCGGCGCGGCGGCCAGGGCTTGAACGGTGGGCAGCGAAGCCATGAACCGGTCGAAGTAATTGAGCACGGTACTGACCTGGGTCTGCTGCAACATGATTTCCGAGACCCACACCCGATAAGGGGTGATGTCTTGTTGCCAGGGCAAATCGTGGCGCCCGTGGCGGTCGAACCAGTCCAGTACCGCGGAGGAAAACTGCTCGGCTCTCATCGCTTGAACAGCCCCTTGAGCGCGTCTTTCAGCTCGGGACTGACCTTGTCGCCGAGCTTCTCCTCGATCTTGTCGCCGAGCCGGTCGCCGGCCAGTTTCGCCGCGACCTTGCCCAACCCGTCGTTGTCCAGGCGGCAGGCCTTCGCCCCCAGCTCCAGTGGGCCGCGGCAGCGCAACGGCCATTCGACGTCGACGTAGCGTTCGTTGACCTGGCAGGCCGGGTCGGGCATGTCGCTCTTGTCGCCTTCGACGATGACGCCGACGCGGTAATCCATGCCCAGCACCCGCAGGTCGATATCGCCGTTGCCGTTGACGGTCATGCCGGGGATGCGGACTTTCAGGTCCGGGTTGTGGGCAACGCCGTTGTTGAAAGTGAGATTGCCGTTGAGTTGCTGGAACGGCGTGTCCTTGCCCCGGGGTTCGCCGCTGAGGGACTTGCGATTGAGGGTGGCGATGCCTTTGCACAATTGCTGTTCGAGGTTGGCATTGAGCAGCACGCCATCGTTGATGACGAACCCGGCGTTGCCGTTGAGGCTGTCGATCAGGGCCTTCTGGCTATTACCGGTGGCGGTGATCGCACTGTTGACGGTGACCAGGCCTTTGACCGGCGGATTCTTGCCCTGGCTTTCGATGATCTTCTCGGCAGGGACCCGGTTGATACGGGTTTGCAGGCTCAACAGTGGAGTCGGTTGGCGCACATCCAGGGTGCCCTTGGTTTCGAAGTTGCCGCTGTACAGATCGCCCCGCAGGTTCTCCAGGGTCAGCAGGCCGCCCAGGCCGGTGGCCTTGAGCGCGGCGTTCTGGATCGGCAGTTTATCCAGGGTCAGTTGCCCGAAGGTCAGATCGGCATCGAGGTCCAGCTTGCTCAGGCGTTCTACCGGAAACAGCCGATCGTTGCTCCAGGCGCCCTGGGTCGGCGCGCTTGGCAGCGGTGAGTTGCCGACACCGGCCATGGCGCTGGCTTCGGTGTTGCTGACTTCGGCCTCACGGGCCGCCTTGGAGCTGTCGGCGTCGGCGGATTTTGGCGGCAGGTAGCGGTCGACATTGAACGTGTCGGCCTTGAGCTGCACGCGCAGGGCCTGCTTGGCAAAGTCTTCCACGGCGATACGACCGCTGAAGGTGCTGTCGTCGAGCTTCAGGTTGATGTCGTTGAGTTCGACGCTGGTCGGCGTGCCGGCAATACGGCTGGCCAGCTCGACCTTGCTCAGGCTGCCTTCGGCCATGGCCGGAAGTGTCTGGCCGACGCTGTCGACGAATTTAGCCAGATCGAACTGGGCGATCGACACCCCGCCATTCAATTGCGGAGTCTTGTCGAGGTCGTTGACCTTCAGTTCACCCAGGGCACGCAGTTGGTTGAGCGAAAGCTTGATGCCGGTCCATTCGGCGACGTTTGCCGCCTTGTCCAGGAACAGCTGGCCTTGGGCGGCGAAATTCAGGGTCTTGCCCTGCAAGGGGTCGCCCGTGGCTTCGCCGGACAGTTTCAGGTCTTCGAACTTGTAGCGTTGCAGGGCACGCTCGAAGCGCAGCTCACCCGTCACTTCGGTGCGTACGCGTACGGCCGGCTGGTTGCTGGACAGGAAAGCGGTCAGGGTGACCGGGATGTTGGTGGAGTCGTGGACCGGGCCGGTGCTCAGTTGGATGCTCTCGGCGGTGTACAGCTTGCCGGTCTGCTCGTCGGTGTATTCGACCCGGGCGTTGTTCACGGTCAGGCTGTCGATGTCCAGGCGGGTCGGCTGGGCAGGTTTTTCTGCCGGGGTGTTGGCGGGTGGGGCCGGTTGCTCGGCTGGCGCCGGGGTGTTCGCCGTCGTCGCCGAGGCTGGTGCCTTGCCGATGTCTTCCCAGTTACCGTGACCGTTCTTGTCGCGGTTGAGCCGCAGGTTCAGGCCCTCGACGCGCACATCGCTCATCTGCACTTCCCGGCGCAGCAGCGGGATCACCCGGACCGAAAGGCCGAGCATCTGCAGGTCGGCGAAAGGTTGGGTCGGATTGGCCAGGGTCGCGACGCTGGCATCGTGCAATTCCAGACCCAGCCAAGGGAACAGGCTCCAGCCGATATCGCCATTGAGGGTCAGCTCGATGTGGGCCTTGTCGCGGGCTATCTGGCGGATCTCTTCTTTGTAGTCGTTGGGATCGAACAGGTGGGTCAGGGCAAAGCCCAGGGCCACGATGATCAGCAACAGCCCGAGAAGTACCAGACCCAGGATTTTGCCGAACGCTTTCATGGGCGAATCCTTGTAGGTTGAGTTCAAAATTTAGCCGGGAGTATAACGCTGTGGATTGGTGGTGGTGCGTTAGGTGCTCGTTATAAGTCCCGTCCGCAGATCCAGTGTGGGAGCGCGCTTGGCCGCCCATGCCTGGCATCGCGAAACGGTTCGAACAGCCAGTCCGGGGCATCCTGGTAGATTTCCCGCAGGTCCTGTTGGCCCTGACAGTTGGCGTCGGTAATGAGCTAGACAACGACGAGCATGAAAATTCCTGAAAAAATAAACCGTTAGCCCCCTACAGAAAGCGAGCGAGCGTGCGATAAGACAGATGGCACGAAAAAGGTGATATCACTTTGGTTTTTCTGCCACGAGCAAATGGTAACCTTTGCCCGTTCGTCCGTCCTTCTGCGACTTGATGTCGCACACTATGGAGCTTCACCAGAAAATACAGCCATGCCTGCGTGCAATGAAGGCTGAGGGTGACGCGTGGCTGACGGACCATTCCAATAACTGGGGGATACACAATGAGCACGAGCATCACGGCGGGCGGCGTCGCCGACCAGCCTGCGTTCCTCTCCAAGGAACGCATCATCGCCAAGCCCGGTTTCAACCGGTGGCTGGTTCCACCGGCCGCACTGGCCATTCACCTGTGCATCGGCATGGCCTATGGCTTTTCGGTGTTCTGGCTGCCACTGTCCAAGGCCTTGGGTGTCACCAAGCCTGTGGCCTGTGCACCGGATATGAGCTTCATCTCGCAAGTCTTTTCGTCCCAATGTGACTGGCCGATCTCGATGCTCGGCTGGATCTACACCCTGTTCTTCATCTTCCTGGGTTGCTCGGCAGCCATCTGGGGTGGCTGGCTGGAACACGCCGGGCCACGCAAGGCCGGCGTTGTATCGGCCTTGTGCTGGTGCGGTGGCCTGCTGATTTCCGCGTTGGGTATCTATACCCATCAGATCTGGCTGATGTGGGTCGGTTCCGGGGTGATCGGTGGTATCGGCTTGGGCCTGGGCTATATCTCCCCGGTGTCGACCCTGATCAAGTGGTTCCCGGACAAGCGCGGCATGGCGACCGGCATGGCGATCATGGGCTTCGGCGGTGGTGCGATGGTCGGTGCTCCACTGGCCGCGGCGCTGATGAACCATTTCGCTTCGCCAACGGGCGTGGGCGTATGGCAGAGCTTCCTGGTCATGGCTGCGATCTACTTCGTGTTCATGATCGGTGGCGCCTTGTCGTACCGCGTACCGCCGACCGGCTGGAAGCCTGAGGGCTGGACCCCGGCACCGAAGAAAGCCGCGAACGCGATGATCACCCATCGCCACGTTCACGTGAATGTTGCCTGGAAAACCCCGCAGTTCCGTCTGGTCTGGTTGGTGCTGTGCCTGAACGTATCGGCCGGTATCGGCATCCTGGGCATGGCTTCGCCACTGTTGCAGGAAGTGTTCGGCGGCAAGCTGCTCGGCAACGACCTGCCGTTCGGTCAACTGGACGCTACGCAACTGGGCCAGATCGCGGCCATCGCGGCCGGCTTCACCGGTCTGTTGAGCCTGTTCAACATCGGCGGCCGGTTCTTCTGGGCCTCCTTCTCGGATTACCTGGGTCGTAAAAACACCTATTTCGTGTTCTTCGCCCTGGGCTTTGCCCTGTACGCGCTGATCCCGAACCTGGGTCACCTGGGCAGCGTCGCGCTGTTCGTGGCGGCGTTCTGCATCATCCTGTCGATGTACGGCGGCGGTTTCGCCACCGTGCCGGCCTACCTGGCGGACCTGTTCGGTACGCAAATGGTCGGTGCGATCCACGGTCGCCTGCTGACCGCCTGGGCTGCGGCGGGCGTGCTGGGTCCGGTGCTGGTGAACTACCTGCGTGAATATCAACTGAGCATCGGCGTTGAACGCGCCGCGGCCTATGACATCACCTTGTACATCCTCGCCGGCCTGCTGGTGCTGGGCTTCCTCTGCAACCTGATGGTCCGTCCGGTCGCCGACAAGTACTTCATGACCGACGCCGAACTGGCCGCCGAACAGGCGCTGGGTCATGACAAAGGCGCCGACAGCAGCACGTCGCTGGAGTGGAAAGCCGCGCCGGGCACCAAGCCCCTGGCGATCGCCGCCTGGCTGGTGGTGGGCATTCCGTTGGCGTGGGGTGTGTGGGTGACCCTGCAGAAGACGGCGGTATTGTTCCGCTAAGACCGTTGCCCTGACCAACAGGACAGGGCAATCCTTGTGGGAGCGAGCTTGCTCGCGATGAGGGTATGTCAGTCGACATCATGGTCGGCTGACCCACCGCCATCGCGAGCAAGCTCGCTCCCACAGTCGTTTTGGGTGATGGCAAAGACTTGTATGGACATGTCTATCACCGACAGCCCGGGGTTCAGCCCGTCAGTGATGTCACCTCTTGTGTTTCTGTTTGCCGCTCGCGCCCCTATAATGGCTGCCTTTTTCGCCCAATGATTTTGCGGAGCTGGTGATGGCCGAACGTAAGGCGTCTGTCGAGCGCGACACTCTGGAAACCCAGATCAAAGCCTCGATCAACCTGGATGGCACCGGAAAGGCCCGGTTTGATATCGGTGTACCTTTTCTTGAGCACATGCTGGACCAGATCGCCCGTCACGGGCTGATCGACCTGGACATCGTCAGCAAGGGCGACCTGCATATCGACGACCACCATACGGTGGAAGACGTGGGTATCACCCTGGGCCAGGCCTTTACCAAAGCCATCGGCGACAAGAAGGGCATCCGTCGCTACGGCCATGCCTACGTGCCGCTCGATGAAGCGCTGTCGCGGGTGGTCATCGACTTCTCCGGCCGCCCGGGCCTGCAGATGCACGTGCCGTATACCCGTGCCACCGTCGGCGGCTTCGACGTCGACCTGTTCCAGGAATTCTTCCAGGGCTTTGTCAACCACGCCAACGTGACCCTGCACATCGACAACCTGCGCGGGCACAACACCCACCACCAGATCGAAACCGTGTTCAAGGCTTTCGGCCGCGCGCTGCGCATGGCCGTGGAGCTCGATGACCGCATGGCCGGCCAGATGCCTTCCACCAAGGGCGTCCTGTAATGCAGACGGTCGCGGTTATCGACTACGGCATGGGCAACCTGCACTCGGTGGCCAAGGCCCTCGAGCACGTGGGCGCCGGCAAGGTGCTGATCACCAGCGATGCCGACGTGATTCGCGAAGCCGACCGGGTGGTGTTCCCCGGCGTCGGCGCGATTCGTGATTGCATGGCCGAGATTCGTCGGCTGGGCTTCGACAAGCTGGTGCACGAAGTCAGCCAGGACCGTCCGTTCCTCGGCATCTGCGTGGGCATGCAGGCCTTGCTCGACCGCAGCGAAGAGAACGATGGTGTCGATTGCATCTCGCTGTTCCCGGGCCAGGTGAAGTTCTTTGGCAAGGGCCTGCACGAAGACGGCGAGCACTTGAAGGTCCCGCACATGGGCTGGAACGAAGTGAAGCAGACGGTGGATCACCCGCTGTGGCACAACATTCCGGACTTGGCACGCTTCTACTTCGTGCACAGCTACTACATCGCCGCCGGCAATGCGCGGCAGGTGGTGGGCAGCGGTCACTATGGCGTCGATTTCGCCGCGGCCCTGGCCGATGGTTCGCGCTTCGCCGTGCAGTTCCACCCGGAGAAGAGCCATACCCATGGCCTGCAATTGCTGCAGAACTTCGCGGCGTGGGACGGGCGCTGGTAATGGCCCGCAAGAAACCGCCGATCCTCACCCTCACGCCCGAGCAGGAGAGTGAAGCGAACCGCAAGATCCAGCGGTTCATGGAGGAGCGTTTCGAACTGGACCTGGGTTCGTTCGAAGCGGCGGAAATTCTTGACCTGTTTACCCGCGAAATTGCTCCGCACTATTACAACAGGGCGATTTTCGATGTGCAGACGCACCTTAAAGAAAGGTTCGAAAGCATTGAAAGCGACTTGTGGGCGCTCGAGAAAAACTGATTTTCGAGCCAAGCTGAATATTCGTATTTGAAGGTTTGCCAGATGCTGATTATCCCCGCTATCGATCTCAAGGACGGCGCTTGCGTACGTCTGCGCCAGGGCCGCATGGAAGACTCCACGGTGTTTTCCGATGACCCGGTGAGCATGGCCGCCAAGTGGGTGGAGGGCGGCTGCCGTCGCCTGCATCTGGTCGACCTCAATGGCGCCTTCGAAGGGCAGCCGGTCAATGGCGAGGTGGTCACGGCCATTGCCAAGCGCTACCCGAACCTGCCGATCCAGATCGGCGGCGGCATTCGCTCGCTGGAAACCATCGAGCACTACGTCAAGGCTGGCGTGAGCTACGTGATCATCGGCACCAAGGCGGTGAAGGAGCCTGAGTTCGTTGCCGAAGCGTGCCGCGCGTTCCCGGGCAAGGTCATCGTTGGCCTCGACGCCAAGGACGGTTTTGTCGCCACCGACGGTTGGGCTGAAGTCAGCGCCGTGCAGGTGATCGACCTGGCCAAGCGTTTCGAAGCCGACGGCGTGTCTGCCATCGTCTACACCGACATCGCCAAAGACGGCATGATGCAGGGCTGCAATGTCCCGTTCACCGCCGCCCTGGCTGCCGCCACCAAGATTCCGGTGATCGCCTCCGGCGGCATCCACAACCTGGGTGACATCAAGGCACTGCTCGACGCCAAGGCGCCGGGCATCATCGGTGCGATCACCGGTCGCGCGATCTACGAAGGCACCCTGGACGTCGCCGAGGCCCAGGCCTTCTGCGATTCCTACAAAGGCTGAGGACTCACCATGGCGCTGGCCAAACGCATCATCCCTTGCCTGGACGTGGACAACGGCCGGGTGGTCAAGGGCGTGAAGTTCGAGAACATCCGTGACGCCGGCGACCCGGTGGAAATCGCCCGTCGCTACGACGAACAGGGTGCGGACGAGATCACCTTCCTCGACATCACGGCCAGCGTCGATGGCCGCGATACCACGCTGCATACCGTCGAGCGCATGGCCAGCCAGGTGTTCATCCCGCTGACCGTGGGCGGTGGCGTGCGCACCGTGCAGGACATCCGCAACCTGCTCAATGCCGGAGCGGACAAAGTGTCGATCAACACTGCGGCGGTGTTCAACCCGGAATTCGTCGGTGAAGCGGCCCAGCACTTCGGCTCGCAGTGCATCGTCGTGGCCATCGATGCCAAGAAAGTCTCCGGCCCGGGTGAAACCCCGCGTTGGGAAATCTTCACCCACGGCGGGCGCAAGCCCACGGGCCTGGACGCCGTCGAGTGGGCGAAGAAGATGGAAGGCCTGGGCGCCGGTGAAATCCTGCTGACCAGCATGGACCAGGACGGCATGAAAAACGGTTTCGACCTGGGCGTCACCCGCGCTATCAGCGATGCCCTGGGCATTCCGGTGATCGCGTCCGGCGGCGTTGGCAACCTGCAACACCTGGCCGACGGCATCCTGGAAGGCCACGCCAGTGCGGTGCTGGCGGCGAGCATTTTCCACTTTGGCGAATACACCGTGCCGGAAGCCAAGGCCTACATGGCTCATCGCGGTATCTGCATTCGCTGACTGCTGGACACCATGGCGGGCCCAAGGCACTCTTGGGCACACCATGGATTGCGGTAGCCCGACATGCTCAAACGCCTCGTTCTTGCCTTTGCCGGTGCCACGTTGCTGCTCGCAGGCACTGTCCGCGCCGCTGATACATCGCTGGTGTTGCTGACGGAAAACTTCCCCCCGTACAACATGGCCAAGAACGGCAAGAACTTCGCCCAGGACGAGAACATCCATGGCATTGCCGTGGACATCGTCCGCGAGATATTCAAGCGCGCCGATATCTCCTACAGCCTGACGCTACGTTTCCCCTGGGAGCGCATCTACAAACTCGCCCTGGAAAATCCGGGTTACGGTGTGTTTGTCATGGCGCGGTTGCCAGAGCGTGAAAAGCTTTTCAAATGGGTCGGCCCCATCGGTCCGGACGACTGGATCATGCTCGCCAAGGCCGACAGCAAGATCGCTCTCGACTCGCTGGAGCAGGCGCGTCAATACAAGATCGGTGCCTACAAGGGCGACGCAATTGCCGAGACGTTGACCAAGCAGGGACTCAAGCCGATTGTCGTGTTGCGCGATCAGGACAACGCCAGGAAGCTGGTCAACGGCCAGATCGACCTGTGGGCCACCGGGGATCCGGCCGGGCGTTACCTGGCGCGCCAGGAAGGGGTGACCGATCTCAAGACCGTGCTGCGCTTCAACAGTGCCGAGTTGTACCTGGCCTTGAACAAGGACGTACCCGACGACGTGGTCGCCCGGCTTCAGGCGGCCTTGGATGAGCTCCGCAAGGAAGGGGGGGTGGACGCGATCATGGCGCGGTATCTCTGATAGCTGGAACAAACCTGTGGGAGCGAGCCTGCTCGCGAAAGCGGTGGGTCAGCTTGCCGGGATGTTGAATGTGCCGCCGTCATCGCGAGTTCAGGCTCGCTCCCACAGGGATCTGCTGTGAACGCCAATCTTGTGCCCAAGGCAAAACCACAGTGGGAGCGAGCTTGCTCGCGATAGCGGTGGGTCAGCTTGCCGGGATGTTGAATGTGCCGCTGTCATCGCGAGCAAGCTCGCTCCCACAGGGATCTGCTGTGAACGCCAATCTTGTGGCCGATGCAAAACCACTGTGGGAGCGAGCTTGCTCGCGATGGCGGCGACGCGGTCGCCGCTACCGATAAACCCCATCCTTCCCATGCCCAGCCATCGCCTGATTGCTGCGCAGGCTGATCATCGACTTGATGTCGATCCATTCGATGCCCTGGGCCTTGAGCTTGGGTAGCTCGCGTTCGAGTACCGCCAGGGTCTGCGGATAGGGATGGCCGATCATCACAGCCGAGCCTTGCCGGCGGGCCAGGTCGATGGCGGTTTGCAGCTGTTGGGCGATGGCGGTTTCGGTGCGCTCGTCGTCCAGGAACACATCCCGCGACACACTGGCGAGGCCGATCTTTTGCGCTTCGGCGGCGGCGACGGTCTGGGCGCTGGTGCGGCTGTCGACGAAAAACTTGTGGCGCTGCTGCAAGTTCGCCATCAGCCACGCCATGGCCTTGGGCTGGGCGGTCATGCGGCTGCCCATGTGGTTGTTGATCCCGCTGGTGTAGGGCACGGCAGCGAACGCGGCGTCGAGGCGCTTGCCCAGTTCTTCGATGGACAGTTCCGGATGCCAGGCGAACGGCCCGGTGGCCGGGTCCATGGGCATATGCAGCATGACCAGCTTGCCGGCGCGATGGGCTTCGCGGGCGAATTCGGCGGCGTGGGGTGTGTCGGGCATGATCGCGGCGGTGACCGGCCCGGGAAGGGCGAGCACCCGACGGTCCCGGGGCAGGTTTTGCCCCAGGTCGTCGATGATCAGGCTCAGGTACGCCTTGTGCGGCGAAGAGGGCGTGGCGGGCGCCGCGTTAACGGCCCCCGCCAGCAGGCACAGCAGGACGAAGGTGAAACGCAGGCCCATCTCAGCGGCCGGACGTGATGTTCAACCCTTTGAGCAAGCTCAAGGCCTGGGCCAACTGATAGTCGTCATCCTGAGGCATTGGCTTGGCCTTGGTGCCGGAACCGGTCGGTTTGTCGGCGCCGCCGTTGCCGTTGCCCAGGTGACCTTGCAGGTCGGCTTCCTTGAAGTACTCGCTGTCCTGCTCGTTGGTGATCTTGGCCTTGCGCACTTCGATGTCCGGGACAATGCCCTGGGCCTGGATGGAACGGCCGTTAGGCGTGAAGTACAGCGCGGTGGTGATCTTCAGGGCACGGTCGTTGTTCAGTGGCAACACGGTCTGCACCGAGCCCTTGCCGAAGCTGGTGGTGCCCATGACCACACCGCGCTTCTGGTCCTGCAGGGCGCCGGCGACGATTTCCGAGGCCGAAGCGCTGCCGCCGTTGATCAGCACCACCAATGGCACGGCTTCGCTCAAGTCGTTGCCAGTGGCCGAGAAGCGCAGCTCGGAATTGGCGATACGGCCCTTGGTGTAGACGATCAGGCCCTTGGTGATGAAGTGGTCCACCACTTCCACCGCCGACTGCAATACGCCGCCGGGGTTGTTACGCAGGTCCAGGACCAGGCCGTTGAGTTTCTTGCCGTTGTCCTTGCGCATCTTGGCCAGGGCCTTGGCGACTTCTTCGCCGGTCTTGACCTGGAACTGGGTGATGCGGATGTAGCCGTAGCCCGACTCCAGCAACTGGCTTTTCACGCTCTTGACCTGGATGACCGCTCGCGTGAGCGTCACATCGAACGGTGTGCCACCGTCGCGTACCAGGGTCAGGGTGATCTTCTGGCCGATCTTGCCGCGCATCTTGTCCACGGCTTCGGTCATGCTCTGGCCGCGCGTCGGCTGGCCGTTGATCTTGACGATGAAGTCACCGGCCTGGATGCCGGCCTTGGAAGCAGGCGTGTCGTCGATTGGCGAGACGACCTTGACGAAGCCGTCTTCGCTGCCGACCTCGATGCCCAGGCCGCCGAATTCGCCGCTGGTGCTTTCCTGCAGCTCGGCAAAATCGTCTGGCCCCAGGTAGGCCGAGTGCGGGTCAAGGTTGCTGAGCATGCCTTTGATGGCGTTCTCCAGCAGCATCTTGTCATCCACCGGTTCCACGTAGGCGGCCTTGATCCGGTCCATGACCTCGGCAAAGGTGCGCAGTTCGTCCAGCGGCAGCGGCGCCTTGGTGGTTGCGGCCGTGGCGGCGGGGGCCGATGGGGCCGGTTCGGCGGCGAAAGCCAGGGGCGCACCGATCACGAGGGCGATCGTCAGGGCCAGCGAGGTAAGGCGGGACAAATGCAGCATGTCGAACGAACTCCTTAATAGGATGGGCGCGCTTATCCTTGCGCACGACACCATTGGGCCGGGTCACTGGGGCGACCCTGCTGACGAATAGCGAAATACAGTGCTGGCGTATCCTGCCCGCCACTGTTACCGACCGTGGAGATGGACTCTCCGGCCTTGACCACGTCGCCCGCCGACTTGAGCAGCGTCTGGTTGTGGCCGTACAGGCTCAAGTAACCGTTGCCGTGATCGAGAATCACCAGCAGGCCGGCGCCGCGCAACCAGTCGGCGAATACCACGCGCCCGCCATGCACGGCATGTACCTGGCTGCCAGCGGAGGCGCTGATCATCACCCCGTCCCACTTGGTGCGGGTGTCGTCGCCGCGGGTTTCACCGAAGCGCGCAAGCAATCGACCATTGACCGGCCACGGAAGTTTGCCTCGGGCTGAAGCAAAAGCGCCGCCAAAGGTTTCGCCGTCACTGGAAACCAGTGCGCCAGGGCTGGATTTTGCCGGTTTGCGCGGTGCATCGCCGGCGTCTGCGTCGGCCTGGGCTTCACGCAAACGCTTTTTTTCGGCTTCCTGCTGGGCGATCAGCGCTTTCTGGCGCGCTTCTTCCGCCTCTCGGGCCTGGCGGGCCAGGGTCTCTTCGATGGTTTTCAACACATTGGCCAGTTCGGCCTGGTCCTGCTCGCGGGCCTTGAGCTTGCTGTCGCGGGCCTTCACGTCGTCATTGAGCTTGGCCAGAGCCACCTGGCGTTCCTTGCGAACCTTCTCGAGTTCTTCGCGCTGGGTGTCGAGGCTGCTTTTCTGCACCAGCAACTGGGCCTGCTGCAGCTCGATGTCTTTTTCGACATTGGCCAGTTGGCGCAAGGTTTCATTGAAGCTCTTGAGTTGTTCCAGGCGGGCCTGGCTCAGGTAATCGTAATAGGTGAGGGTACGGGCGAATTTCTCGGGGTTCTGCTGGTTGAGCAGCAGCTTGAGGTATTCCTGGCGGCCATTCTGGTAGGCGGCCCGGGCCTGGATGGCGATCAGCTTTTGTTGTTCAGTGCGCGCGCTCTGGAGTTTTTTTTTCTCTCCATCGAGCCGCTGCAGCTCGGATTCGCTTTTCTTCAGTTCTTTTTGCAGGGCGTCGACCTGCTTCTCCAGCTTGCCCATCTCGGTTTCAGTGCCGCGCAGGTCTTTCTGCACGCTGGATTTCTCTTCCTGCAACTTGCCCAGCAGCTTTTTCAGCTCGGCAATGTCCTGGCGCGTGGCTTCCAACTGCTGTTGGGTTTGCGCGCGCTCGTCGGCAAAGGCCGGTTGGAGCAAGCAGGTCAGAACGAGGGCTATCAGGACGCGAAGCATAGAGGCGGGCGACACCAGGGAAAGGGACGGCCTAGTATGCCCGCCCCACGCCGCAAAAAAAACGCCCATTTGGGGCTGTGTGATAACTGGCCCGAAAAACACCAAGAACCCATGTGGGAGCGAGCTTGCTCGCGATGGCGGTGCATCAGTCAACATCAAGGTTGGCTGATCCGGCGCTATCGCGAGCAAGCTCGCTCCCACAGGGTTTGCGGAATCAGACCAGGATCGACGTCCCGGTCATTTCCGCAGGCTTTTCCATGCCCAGCAACATCAGCATGGTCGGCGCCACGTCAGCCAGCACGCCACCGTCGCGGACCTTGAAGTCCCGCTTGCCGACATAGATGAACGGCACCGGCTCGGTGGTGTGGGCGGTGTGGGCCTGGCCGGTGGATTCGTCGGACATCTGCTCGACGTTGCCGTGGTCGGCCGTGATCAGTGCTTCGCCGCCGACCTTTTCCAGGGCCTCGACGATGCGGCCAACGCAGGTGTCCAGGCATTCCACGGCCTTGACCGCCGCCTCGAACACACCACTGTGGCCGACCATGTCGCCGTTGGCGTAGTTGACCACGATCACGTCGTAACGCTGGTTTTCAATGGCGTCGACGATGCGGTCGGTCACTTCCGGTGCGCTCATCTCCGGTTGCAGGTCGTAGGTGGCGACTTTCGGCGAGGGGATCAGGATGCGTTCTTCGCCCGGGAACGGTTCTTCACGGCCGCCGGAGAAAAAGAACGTCACGTGGGCGTACTTTTCGGTCTCGGCGATGCGCAGTTGGGTCTTGCCGTTTTTCGCCAGGTAGTCGCCCAGCACGTTTTCCAGGCTGCCGGCGGCGAAGGCCGAAGGCGCGGGAATGCTGGCGGCGTATTGGGTCAGCATGACGAAACCGGCCAGTTTTGGCTGGCGGGCACGCTCGAATTCCTTGAAATCGTCTTCGACGAACACGCGGGTCAGTTCACGGGCGCGGTCGGCACGGAAGTTCATGAACACCACGGCATCGCCGTCTTCGACTTTCACCGGCTCGCCAATGGTGGTGGCTTTGACGAATTCATCGCTTTCGCCGCGTTCGTAGGCGGCTTGCAGGCCTTCCTGGGCGGTGGCGGCGTTGAATTCGGCGCTGCCGTCGACGATCAGATTGTAGGCCTGGGACACGCGATCCCAACGGTTGTCACGGTCCATGGCGAAGTAGCGGCCGACGAGGCTGGCGATGCGCCCCTTGCCGAGGGCCTGGAACGTTGCGTCCAGCAGCTCGATCGACGACGTGGCGCTTTTCGGCGGGGTGTCGCGGCCATCGAGGAACGCGTGCAGGTAGATCTTCTCGGCGCCGCGCTTGGCAGCCAGCTCGGCCATGGCGATCAGGTGGTCCTGGTGGCTGTGCACGCCACCGTCGGACAACAGGCCCATGAAGTGCACGGCCTTGCCGGCGGCCACGGCCTTATCCACCGCGGCGCAGATGGTCGGGTTTTCGAAGAACTCGCCGTCGCGGATCGATTTGGTCACGCGGGTGAAGTCCTGGTACACCACGCGGCCTGCGCCGAGGTTCATGTGGCCGACTTCGGAGTTGCCCATCTGCCCGTCCGGCAGGCCGACGTCCATGCCGCTGCCGGAGATCAGGCCGTTGGGCACGGTGGCCCACAGACGGTCCAGCACCGGCTTGTTGGCCGAATACACGGCGTTGGATTCGTGGCTGTCACTGTGACCGAAGCCGTCGAGAATCATCAGGACCAAAGGTTTAGGCGTGGTAGTCATGGAATCCACTCGTGGCGGGTTAAAAGAAGACGATGGAAAAGGGACGGGCAGTTTAAAGGTAAGTTCCGGCGGCGTCACCGCCGGGCGGGGTTTGGCCGGCCTTGCGTGCTGTGTATACTGGCCGACATTTTAACGCCCTGGAACCTCCTTCGATGGTTGCTCACCTGATTCAATTTGCCACTAACCACTACATTCTCGTCGGTATCTTCGTCGTGCTGCTGGCGTTGCTGGTTGCCCACACGATGCAGGGCGGCGGTCGCAGCCTGAGCACTGGCGAGCTGACCGCACTGGTCAACAAGGATGCCGGCCTGGTGGTGGACATCCGCCCGAGCAAGGATTACGCCGCCGGTCACATTGTCGGGGCGGTGAACATTCCCCAGGACAAACTGATGGCGCGGATCGGCGAGCTGGAGAAACACAAGGCCAAGACGTTGATCCTGGTGGACGCCCAAGGCCAGCACGCCGGCACCCACGCCCGCGAGCTGATGAAGTCCGGTTTTACCGCCGCCAAGCTGTCCGGCGGCGTTGCCAGCTGGAAAGCCGACAATCTGCCCCTGGTGAAGTGAAATGTCCCACGTTGTTGTCTATTCCAGCGATTACTGCCCCTATTGCTCCAGAGCCAAGTCCCTGCTCCAGAACAAAGGCGTGGCCTTCGAAGAGATCAAGGTCGACGGCAAGCCGCAACTGCGCACCGAAATGACCCAGAAGGCCGGGCGCACCTCCGTGCCGCAGATCTGGATCGGCAGCACCCACGTGGGCGGTTGCGATGATCTGTTCGCCCTGGAGCGCGCCGGCAAGCTCGACGCGCTGCTCAAGGCCTGAATTTCCCACTAAAGAACCTGAAAGTAAGAAGGATCTGCGATGACTGACCAACAGAACACAGCTGCCAGCGAAGAAGAAGCCGCACCGCAATTCTCCTTGCAGCGCATTTATGTGCGTGACCTGTCCTTCGAAGCCCCGAAAAGCCCGGCGATCTTTCGCCAGCAGTGGGAGCCGAGCGTAGGCCTGGACCTGAACACCCGTCAGAAAGCCCTGGAAGATGACTTCCACGAAGTGGTGCTGACCCTGTCGGTCACCGTCAAGAACGGTGACGAAGTGGCGTTCATCGCTGAAGTGCAACAGGCCGGGATCTTCCTGATCAAGAACCTGGATGCTCCTTCGATGAGCCACACCCTGGGCGCGTTCTGCCCGAACATCCTGTTCCCTTACGCCCGGGAAACCCTGGACAGCCTGGTAACCCGCGGCTCGTTCCCGGCCCTGATGCTGGCGCCGGTGAACTTCGATGCCCTGTATGCGCAAGAACTGCAGCGCATGCAGCAGGAAGGCGGCGCGACCGTTCAGTAAGCGTCCACTGCCAGGCATAGCGCTCGACGGCCAGGCACAAAACCTGTGGGAGCGAGCCTGTGGGAGCCGAGCTTGCTCGCGATGAACGATGACACGGTTTTGCAGTTGAACCGTGTCGACCTCATCGCGAGCAAGCTCGGCTCCCACAGGCTCGCTCCCACAGGTGTTTCTGGCTGACAGGAACGGCTCAGGCGAACCCGTTCTGCCGCCACGCCTCATAAACCGCCACCGCCACGGTATTGGACAGGTTCAGGCTGCGGCAGCCTTCACGCATTGGCAGGCGCAGGCGCTGTTCGGCGGGCAGGGCGTCCAGTACGTCGGCCGGCAGGCCACGGCTTTCCGGGCCGAACAGGAACGCATCGCCGGCGACGAAGCTGGCGTCATGGAACGGCCGCGAACCCTTGGTGGTAAAGGCGAACAGACGCGGATGCCCGAGGCTTTCCAGACAACTGGCGAGGTCGGCGTGACGCTGCAAGGTGGCATACTCGTGGTAGTCGAGGCCGGCGCGGCGCAGGCGCTTGTCGTCCATGTCGAAGCCCAGCGGTTCGATCAAATGCAGGTGGCAGCCGCTGTTGGCGCACAGCCTGATGACGTTGCCGGTATTCGGCGGAATTTCCGGTTGAAAAAGGATGACGTGAAACATGCACGGCTCCGCAGATAAAGATGAGCGGCATTCTACGCCGCAAACCGACCGACGTTCGAAGCTAATGCCTCGGGTGATGGGCTCTTTGGCGATCTTCGGCGTGATGGTCGGGCTGATGATCGGGCGCCTGACCACGCCCGAGCCGAGCGCGTTGCAACAGATCGAGGTGACAGACGGAGCGCTGGTGGCCTGGTTCAACAATGAACCCAAGCTCCATGGCGAAATTGTCGACGGCTCAGTGGCGTTGCTGTTCCAGGCAGAAGGCCAGCCGCAGAAGGGCCAGCTCAAGCTCAACGGCAAGGATGTGAACTGGCGGGTGCGTTTGAGTGACGAGGGGTTGTTGCTGACGCTGGTGGCGGCGCGTCCATTGCGAGGGGCGTGGACCGGCAGCGAGGTCGATGACCGCTGGCGGCTGGAGGTCCGTCTCCAGGAGCAATAAAAGAGGGAATCCCCGGCCTGCCTGTACCAAGGTCCCCAAAACGGGAGGGCTCGCGCTAAGCGCACGGCCCTGGGTGTAAAGAAGGGAAACCTTGACCTGCCTGTATCAAGGCCCCCAAAACAGTGGGCTCACTGAGCCCGGTATAAAATGGGGATTCCCCGGCCTGCCTGTACCAAGGTCCCCGAAACTGGGTAGTGATCTAGCTATTGCAGGGGGCGTGCCAGTTTTAAATTATTTGTCACAAAAACGCTTTCTGTAACGCAAAAGCCCCGTATTCCGGGGCTTTTGCTTTTGTTTGTGCGGTTTTTTTCGAGCTGGGCCGATTGGTTTTGGCGGGTGGTGCATGTGCAATTGCGGTTCGCAGTGCATTGATGCGGTGCATGAGGCCTTTAAAAGCATCGCGAGCAAGCTCGCTCCCACAGGATGGACTGCCCCCAAAAAGTTGGACACCCATCTGACTTTTGGGGGGCCGTCCAGGAATTGCGTTTCCCTTGTGGGAGCGAGCTTGCTCGCGATTGGGCCTTCAAATTCAGCGAAGGGCTAAAGACCGATCAGCCCTCATCCCCGTCATCATCATCCCCACCGTCGACCTTCATCCCCAATTCCTTGATCTTGCGGGTCAAGGTATTGCGGCCCCAGCCCAGCAGCACGGCGGCATCGCGGCGGCGGCCGGCGGTGTGCTTGAGGGCGGTTTCGATCATGATCCGCTCGAAGGCCGGTACCGCGCTGTCCAACAGGCTCGACTGACCGCGGGCCAGGGCCTGGTCGGCCCACTGGCGCAGGGCTTGCTCCCAGTTGGTCACGGGGGCCGAATCCTGGGGCAGGCTCAGCAGTTCCGGCGGCAGGTCGCTGATGTGCACTTCGCGACCTGAAGCCATCACCGTGATCCAGCGGCAGGTGTTCTCCAACTGGCGCACGTTGCCCGGCCACGGCAGGTTCTTGAGGTATTCCTCGGTTTCGCTCTTGAGCAGCTTGGGCTCGACCGCCAGTTCCTGGGCCGCGCGGCTGAGGAAGTGCCGGGCCAGGGTCGGGATGTCTTCGCGACGATCCGCCAGGCGCGGGATATGAATGCGGATGACGTTCAGGCGGTGGAACAAGTCCTCACGGAATTTGCCGGCGTGAACCAGGGTTTCCAGGTTCTGGTGGGTCGCGGCGATGATGCGCACGTCCACCTTGACCGGTGTATGGCCGCCGACCCGATAGAACTCGCCATCGGCCAGCACGCGCAGCAAGCGGGTCTGGGTGTCGGCCGGCATGTCGCCGATTTCATCGAGGAACAACGTGCCGCCGTCGGCTTGCTCGAAGCGTCCGCGCCGCAGGTTGGCCGCGCCGGTGAAGGCGCCTTTTTCGTGGCCGAACAGCTCGGACTCCATCAAGTCCTTGGGAATCGCCGCCATGTTCAGCGCGATGAACGGCGACGCCGCCCGTGGGCTGTGGCGGTGCAGGGCGTGGGCCACCAGTTCCTTGCCGGTGCCCGACTCGCCATTGATCAGCACAGTGATGTTGGAGTGGCTCAAGCGCCCGATGGCGCGAAACACTTCCTGCATCGCCGGCGCTTCGCCGATGATTTCCGGGGTGCGGGCCAGGGCCGGCACCTCTTCCATGCCTTGTTGTTCCTGGGCGTGCTGGTTGGCGCGCTTGACCAGCGATACGGCTTCGTCGACGTCAAATGGCTTGGGCAGGTATTCGAAAGCGCCGCCCTGGTAGGACGCCACGGCGCTGTCCAGGTCGGAATGGGCGGTCATGATGATTACCGGCAGACGCGGGTGCTGTTCGCGAATCCGCGCCAGCAGGTCCAGGCCGCTGGCCCCGGGCATGCGGATGTCGGAGATGATGACGTCCGGTTGCTGACGCGCCAGGCGACTCATCACCCCATCGGCGCTGTCGAAGCTCTGGGTGGTCATGCCTTCCTGTTGCAAGGCTTTTTCCAGGACCCAACGGATAGAACGGTCGTCATCGACGATCCACACGGTTTCACTACGGCTCATGTCGATGTGGCTCCTTGTTCCAGTGGCAGGAAGATCGAGAAAGTGGTGTGGCCGGGGTGGCTCTCACATTCGATCAAGCCCTGATGCTGACTGATGATGTTCTGGGTAATGGCCAGGCCCAGCCCGGTACCATCCGGACGGCCGCTGACCATGGGAAAAAAGATGGTTTCCTGCAGTTCGGCAGGGATGCCCGGACCGTTGTCGATGATCTCGATCTTGGTCACCAGGCGATGGCGCACGTGGCCGATGGTGAACTGGCGCATGGCGCGGGTGCGCAGGCTGATGCGACCCAGGCGCAGTTCGTTCTGGCTGCTGATGGCCTGCATCGCGTTGCGCACGATGTTCAGCACCGCCTGGATCATCTGCTCGCGGTCGATCAAGACGTCGGGAATGCTCGGGTCATAGTCGCGCACCAAAGTGATGCAGCCCTGGCTTTCCGCTTCCACCAGGCTGCTGACGCGCTCCAGCACTTCATGGACGTTGCACATCGCCAGGGATGGCAGCTTGTTCGAACCGAGCATGCGGTCCACCAGGTTCCGCAGGCGGTCGGCTTCCTCGATGATGACGTTGGTGTAGTCCTTGAGGCTTTCTTCCGGCAGTTCACGGGCAAGCAACTGTGCCGCGCCACGTATTCCGCCGAGAGGGTTCTTGATCTCGTGGGCCAGGCCCCGCACCAGCATCTTGCTGGTTTCCTGCTTGGACAACTGCGCCTCCTCCTTGGTGATGCGCAGCAAGCGATCACGCGGGTGGACTTCCAGCAGCAACAAGGTGGCGCCGTTGTTCAGGATCGGCGTGACCGCATAATCCACGGTCAGGGTCTGGCCGGTCAGGGCGGTGAGCATCGCCTCGCGCTTGGTGAACGGGTGAGCCTGCTCTACCGCTTGGCGCAGGGAATTGAGCGCTTCGGCAGATTCGGTAAACAACTCGCTGATGAACTGCCCGTGGCTGCGCTGGCCGCTGACAGCCAGGAGCATCTCCGCCGCCGGGTTCATGTACTCGAGGCGCAGTTCGGCGTCGAGCAGGATGGTCGCGGTGGTGAGGTTGTCGAGCAGCAAGCGGTGTAGTGCGTCGCTAATGGTCATCAGGACCTCTTTTGGAGCGTAGCAACTCGGGACCGGTCCCAAATTGCGCGCGCGATTAATGCGCTGTCACAAGGAAAATGCAAAAACCAAACCAAGGCTCCGAAAAGAAGCGTTTAGAGCCTCAAAAGGGTGTTTTTCGGTCGCTTGCGTGGCGTTCTGCCAGCTTTTCCGGGTACTTTCGAACCAAAATGGGTTTTTGGACTGAGTAGCGTGCAAGCTATTGCACCAATATAGTGCGAGAGCCTGGGCAGTGTTAAAAAAACGGCAAGATGCTGCTTTTTTCTTCTTCAGGTTTTTCGGCGAGGGGGCACTCCGGGCGTTGACCGTAATCGGCTGTGGCACAGGGCTTGATGCGGCGCTTCTGCGCAAGGGATATGCGCTGCATGTGGAAGGGCTGGTTGGCGGTGCGTTCGACGATACGGTCCTGCTCGTCGAGGATTTCGACCGCCAGGTGATGGGTGCCTCGATCGATGTCGCTCAAGGCGAATACCGGGCTCGGTCCCGGCGCGCCCGTTGGTTTGCCGTCGAGCAACAGGCGGTAGCGGTGGCCTTTTTTCAGGCCCGGCTCGCTGGTGACACTGACGATCAATTCGCCTGCGGTGCTGCGTATCGTCGCGTCCGGCTCGGGAATCAACAGCCTGAGCATTTCGTAATGAAACAACGGTTCGGGCCGGGCTTCGGTCGCGGGCGCCGAGGCTGTGCCCGTGGGCGGCGCCGGCATCCGGTTGCCGGGTGGCAGTTGGACTTTCTTTGCGTTGCCGGGGCGCGGCTGATCGGTGAACACGCGATTGCCCTGGGCATCGATGTAGGTATAGACCTGCGCCACGCCGGGCATCGCCGTCAGCGCCAGGCCCAGCGTGAGCAGCCAGCGGATCATGGCTGGTGCACCCGTTGCACGGTGAAAGTGACGGTTTCGCTTTGCTGCAGGAGGTTGTCGCCGTCGATGACTTGAACCGCCAGGCTGTGCTCGCCTCGGTCGATATTCACCAATTGCAGGCGCGGCACGTTGCTTGGTTGGCCGTAGGGCTGCCCGTCCAGCAGCAGCCGGAACAGATGCGGGCTGCGCAGGCGCGGTTGAGCGTGTACGCCAACGGTGAAGGTGCCGTTGTTGGCGCGCAGGGCCTCGTCGGTGGGGATGTCGGTCAGTTCCAGGATTTCGTAGGCATCGCGCGGCTTTTCGCTGTTGGCGGGAGGCGTCGGTGTGCCCGGGCTGGCCGGAGACTGGCGTTCGATGCTGTTGAGCGGCGGCAACTCCACCGTCTGGGCCGGGACGCCTTGGGGCGGCTGGTTGCTGTAGGCGGTATTGCCCTCGGCGTCGATGTACTTGTAGATCTGCGCGGCGGCGGGCAGTGCCAGCAGCAACAACAGGATGATTGAAAAACCGCGCCCCATAAAATCGACCGAAAACTGAAAGTGTTGAGTTGCAGCATAGGTCAGGGGGGAGGGTTGGCCCAAGTTGTTGTGTGTTGGGCCATGACCTGCCCTGTGGGAGCAAGCTTGCTCGCGATGGCGGAGTGTCAGGCACTGAGGTGTTGAATGTGCTGGCCTCATCGCGAGCAAGCTCGCTCCCACAGGGGGGGGGCTTAGGCTTTTGTGGAGATACACAGCTCTGCGGTTGCTCGGATCAGGGCGAGCCGGTGCACCGGGTGTTGCTTGTCGTGGTGGGTGGCGCGGGCCAGCCATTGCGGGCACTGCGGGTCGGTGCGATAGGGGGCGAAGTCGGCCAGTTGTTGCAGCAGGCGTTTCTGCAGGCGGTCGAGCTGCGGGCGGATCTGCCCCACCAGGTCCGGGCGCGGGAGGTCCGGGGCCTTGCCGTCCAGGGCCCAGTCGGACAAGTTGATGTACTGCACCATTTTGTTGGCTTCTATCTGGGCGGCAAAAAACGCTTCCACGGTTTCGTTGCTCAGTTTGTAGGCCGGTGCCTGGGCAACGGCGGCGGCGATGACTTCACGCTCGCGCTGACGGTCCTCTACGGGTTTGCCACTGTCCCATTTACTCAGCGCCACTTGATCGGCGATGGCCAGGCGCTCGCCAATGGCGTTAAGCAACGGGGTCAGGGCTTCTGGGGCGGGAGTCGAGGCGGCTGCGGCGGTGGAGGCCAGCAGCGCGGCAGACAGGGCAAGGCAGAGCTTGAAGCGCAAAGTCATGGGCAGTCTCGTCTTCTAGGGGGAGCGACGGGGCATCATGCACGTAACCGGCGCCCATAAAAAAGGCCTCCCGAAGGAGGCCTTTCTTTATTTCACGCCGTGCGTGGCGGCGCTACCGGATCAGCAGCTGTAGTACAGCTCATATTCCAGTGGGTGTACGAAGGTGCGAACCTTGATTTCTTCTTCGCTTTTCAGTGCGATGTAAGCGTCGATGAAGTCATCGCTGAATACGCCGCCTTTGGTCAGGAACGCACGGCCCTTGTCCAGCTCTTCCAGGGCTTCTTTCAAGCTGCCACACACCTGTGGGATTTCCTTGGCCTCTTCAGGCGGCAGGTCATACAGGTTTTTGTCAGCGGCATCGCCAGGGTGGATCTTGTTCTGGATACCGTCCAGGCCGGCCATCATCAGTGCAGCGAAGGCCAGGTACGGGTTGGCAGCCGGATCCGGGAAGCGTGCTTCGATACGGCGGGCTTTAGGGCTGTTCACGTAAGGAATACGGATCGAGGCGGAACGGTTGCGAGCCGAGTAGGCCAGCATGACCGGTGCTTCGAAGCCTGGTACCAGACGCTTGTAGGAGTTGGTCGACGGGTTGGTGAAGCCGTTCAGGGCCTTACCGTGCTTGATGATACCGCCGATGAAGTACAGGGCAGTGTCCGACAGGCCGGCATAGCCTTCGCCTGCGAAGGTGTTCTTGCCGTCCTTGGAGATCGACATGTGAACGTGCATGCCCGAACCGTTGTCGCCGTACAGCGGCTTCGGCATGAAGGTCGCGGTGCGGCCGTAGGCGTCAGCAACGTTGTGTACGCAGTACTTGAGGGTCTGTACTTCGTCAGCCTTCTTGACCAGCGTGTTGAATTTCACGCCGATTTCGTTCTGGCCGGCAGTCGCCACTTCGTGGTGGTGAACTTCGACGGTCTGGCCCATTTCTTCCAGTGCGTTGCACATGGAGGTACGGATTTCGTGGTCGAAGTCGAACGGTGGAACCGGGAAGTAACCGCCTTTGATGCCTGGACGGTGACCTTTGTTGCCGCCTTCCACGTCCTGGTCGGACATCCACGAACCTTGTTCGGAGAAGATCTTGAACATGGAGCCGGAGATGTCGGACTTGAACTTGACCGAGTCGAAGATGAAGAACTCAGGCTCAGGACCGAAGAAAGCGGTGTCGCCGATGCCGGTGGACTTCAGGTATTCCTCGGCGCGGTGGGCGATGGCGCGTGGGTCGCGGTCATAGCCTTGCATGGTCGAAGGTTCGATGATGTCGCAGACCAGGATCAGGGTCGGCTCTTCGGTGAACGGGTCCAGGACGGCGGTTTCGTCGTCCGGCATCAGGATCATGTCGGAGGCTTCGATGCCTTTCCAGCCAGAGATGGAGGAGCCGTCGAACATTTTCCCGATTTCAAAGAATTCGTCGTCCAGCGCATCACGGGCCGGCATGGTCACGTGATGTTGAGTACCTTTGGTGTCAGTGAAGCGCAGATCAATCCACTTGACGTCATGATCTTTGATGAGTTGAACCGACTTCGACATATGTCCTCCGGGTGGCTTCGGGCGGGTAGTGGAGTGCCCTTAGATATGGGTGATGCCGGCGCGAATACTCTGCCAAGGCAACCTGCCTCACAAGGGAGCAAATTGCATGCCAGTGCCCCAGCATGGGTTTTTTGCACCAAATCCACGCTTTTAAAGGCGTAAATCAAAGATTGTCCGACAATAACGCACTGCAATGTGGCGTCGTCAATCGATAATGACCTGTTTTGGTGCGCGTAAAACCATCTGCACATTAACTGGTTAAACCTTGAGCAATTTCCGCTATAATCCGCGCCCCCCTTTTTCGGCTGGCCGTCCGCGCGCTGTTTTCATGAAACTAATCGTAAAAGTCTTCCCCGAGATCACCATCAAGAGCCGCCCGGTACGGATGCGTTTCATCCGCCAGTTGGCCAAGAACATCCGTGCCGTGCTCCGAGACCTGGATCCGGCCGTGGTGGTGAATGGCGTGTGGGACAACCTCGAACTGGAAACCCGTGTCAGCGAACCCAAGCTGCTGAAGGAAATGACCGAGCGCCTGAGTTGCATGCCGGGCATCGCGCATTTTTTGCAAGTCGATGAATACCCGCTGGGGGATTTCGACGACATCCTCGCCAAGTGCATGCTTCATTATGGTGATGCACTGGCCGGCAAGATCTTTTCGGTGCGTTGCAAGCGCGCCGGCAAGCACGCGTTCAGTTCGATGGATGTGGAGAAGTTCGTCGGCAGCCAGTTGCGCCGGCAATGTGGCGCGGCCGGTATTTCGTTGAAAGACCCGGAAATCGAAGTGCGCATCGAAATTCGCGACCAGCGGCTGTTCGTGATCCACAGCCAGCACAACAGCATCGGCGGTTATCCGCTGGGTTCGCTGGAGCAGACCCTGGTGCTGATGTCCGGTGGCTTCGACTCCACGGTGGCCGCCTACCAGATCATGCGTCGCGGGTTGATGAGCCATTTCTGCTTCTTCAACCTCGGCGGGCGTGCCCATGAACTGGGCGTGATGGAAGTGGCGCACTTCATCTGGAAGAAGTACGGCAGCTCCCAACGCGTGTTATTTGTGAGTGTGCCGTTCGAGGAAGTCCTGGGCGAGATTCTCGGCAAAGTCGATAACAGTCATATGGGCGTCATTTTGAAGCGTATGATGTTGCGCGCCGCTTCACGAATTGCCGACCGCCTGCAAATCGATGCGCTGGTGACCGGCGAGGCGATCTCCCAGGTGTCGAGCCAGACGTTGCCGAACCTGTCGGTGATCGACTGCGTGACCGAGAAGCTGGTCTTGCGTCCACTGATCGCCAGCCACAAGCAGGACATCATCGACCAGGCCAACGAAATCGGCACCGCCGAGTTTGCCCGGCACATGCCGGAATACTGTGGCGTCATCTCGGTCAATCCGAAGACGGCGGCCAAGCGCGGGCGGGTGGAGCACGAAGAGAAAGAATTCGACATGGCGGTACTCGAGCGAGCGCTCGAAAACGCCAGGCTGGTGCCGATCGATCGCGTTATCGACGAATTGGGCCAGGACATCAAGATTGAAGAAGTCGGCGAAGCGCTGGCCGGTCAGATCATCATCGACATCCGCCACCCGGATGACGCTGAAGACGACCCGCTGAGTGTCGCCGGCATCGAGGTAAAAACGATGCCGTTCTATGCCGTGAACGCGCGTTTCAAGGAACTGGACCCTACTCGCCAGTACCTGCTGTATTGCGACAAAGGCGTGATGAGTCGCCTGCATGCCCACCATTTGCTCAGTGAGGGGCATGCCAATGTGCGCGTTTATCGACCGAGCTAAGTGCCCGGGGCTGTTTGCCTGTGGCCTGCGTCACCGGCCCCCCGACGCCGCCGACAGGCTGTAACGGCTTTGTCGGACTCAACGTAAATCGCTGCCACGACCTGTCAGCACACCGAATCCTCTGATCGAGATACACAAGTGATCGAAAATCTACGCAACATCGCCATCATTGCTCACGTTGACCATGGTAAGACCACCCTGGTAGACAAACTCTTGCGTCAATCCGGCACCCTGGAGCGCAACGAGCTCAACGACGAGCGCGTGATGGACTCCAACGACCAGGAAAAAGAGCGCGGTATTACCATCCTGGCGAAAAACACCGCCATCAACTGGAACGGCTACCACATCAACATCGTGGACACCCCGGGCCACGCCGACTTCGGTGGTGAAGTAGAGCGCGTGATGTCGATGGTCGACTCCGTGCTGCTGCTGGTTGACGCTCAGGACGGCCCTATGCCGCAAACCCGTTTCGTGACCAAGAAGGCCTTCGAAGCCGGCCTGCGTCCGATCGTGGTCATCAACAAGGTTGACCGTCCAGGCGCGCGTCCGGACTGGGTTCTGGACCAGATCTTCGACCTGTTCGACAACCTGGGTGCCACCGAAGAACAGCTGGACTTCAAAGTCGTCTACGCCTCGGCCCTGAACGGCATTGCCGGTCTGGACCACACTGCCATGGCTGAAGACATGACCCCGCTGTACCAGTCGATCGTCGACGACGTACCAGCGCCGAAAGTCGACCGTGACGGTCCGTTCCAGATGCAGATCTCGGCACTGGACTACAACAGCTTCCTGGGTGTGATCGGTGTTGGCCGTATCGCCCGTGGTCGCATCAAGCCGAACACCCCGGTGGTTGCCATCGACGCCGACGGCAAGAAGCGCAACGGTCGTATCCTCAAGCTGATGGGTCACCACGGCCTGCACCGCATCGACGTCGAAGAAGCTGCGGCCGGCGACATCGTCTGCATCAGCGGCTTCGAGCAACTGTTCATCTCCGACACCCTGTGCGACCCACTGAACGTCGAAGCGATGAAGCCGTTGACCGTCGACGAGCCAACCGTTTCCATGACCTTCCAGGTCAACGACTCGCCATTCTGCGGTAAAGAAGGCAAGTTCGTGACCAGCCGTAACATCAAGGAACGCCTGGACAAAGAGCTGCTCTACAACGTTGCCCTGCGCGTTGAAGAAGGCGACTCGGCCGACAAGTTCAAAGTGTCCGGCCGTGGTGAGCTGCACCTCTCGGTACTGATCGAAACCATGCGTCGCGAAGGCTTCGAAATGGGCGTGGGTCGTCCTGAAGTGATCATCCGCATGGTTGATGGCGTCAAGCACGAACCGTACGAAAACGTGACCATCGACCTGCCGGAAGAATCCCAGGGCGCGATCATGGAGCAAATGGGCCTGCGTAAAGGCGACCTGACCAACATGGTTCCGGATGGCAAGGGCCGTGTGCGCCTTGAGTACAACATCCCGGCCCGTGGCCTGATCGGTTTCCGTAACGAGTTCCTGACCCTGACCTCCGGTGGCGGCATCCTGACCTCGATCTTCGATCGTTACGACGTGATGAAGTCCGGCGACATGTCCGGCCGTCAGAACGGCGTGCTGGTATCGGTTGCGACCGGCAAGGCCCTGACCTACTCGCTGGAAACCCTGCAAGCGCGCGGCAAGCTGTTCGTCGAGCACGGCCAGGATATCTACGAAGGTCAAATCGTCGGCCTGAACAGCCGCGACAACGACCTGGGCGTGAACCCGACCAAAGGCAAGAAGCTCGACAACATGCGTGCTTCGGGCAAGGACGAAACCATCGCCCTGGTTCCGCCGGTCAAGTTCACCCTGGAGCAAGCGCTGGAGTTCGTACAAGAAGACGAACTGTGCGAAGTGACGCCGAAGTCGATTCGCCTGCGTAAGAAAATCCTTGGCGAAAGCGAGCGTACCCGCGCTGCCAAGAAAAGCGGCAACTGAGTTTCGACTTAGTTAGCGGCTGAAAAAAAACGCCCCTGATTGTGAGATCAGGGGCGTTTTTTTATGCCTGGGATTTGTGCGGTGCTTGTCAGGGCCCCATCGCGAGCAAGCTCGCTCCCACAGTGGATTTGCAGTGGGTACAGATGTTGTGTCCGACAGGAATCCCCTGTGGGAGCGAGCTTGCTCGCGATGGCGTCGGCTCAGGCACCGCTGAACCCGCAGTCGATCAGAATTTGTCCAACGTCCGCGGATTCCGCTCGCGCTCCACTTCCTTGGGCTTGTAGGCACAATACCCCGGCCGTGGCCCAATCCGCGGATGGTTGCGGCAGGTGTCCGGGCGCTTCTCGTAAATGGTGCACAACCGGCTCTTGCGGTCCAGATAAAGGCAATCGTTGTTGCTCATGCGCTGGAGCGTGAAAATTTCCGACTTCTGGTTGTAGCGCTCGACGATCCCTTCCTTTTGCAGGCGCTTGGCGATGTTCTTCGGCGGGTCGCCCAGTTCGAACTCATCGACGATGCCGATGCGGATCAGGTCCTTGATCTTGGCTTCCACCGGCAGTGTGCAGCAGCTCGACACGCAGGAACCGCACATCGGGGCGGAGTACTTGGCCCAGGTATCGAGTCGGTCGATCTCCGCGGCGGCGATCAGGTTGGGCTTCATCATCACGGTTTACCAGCATGCATCAGGGCGCGCGATCATACCGGGACTGGTGAAATTTTGAACGACCATCTGCCGGTTTTTTTTCATTCGGGACAAACCGCTCCCGGACCGGCACGGCCCCTGCATTCATTCGCTTATCCGGCAATTCTCTGACGACGATTCTCCGTCACAGGGAAAAACCACCGAACCAGAGCCTGTGCCGTCTGTCAGACCGACTAGGCTCAGACAATTCCATGCTCGTTCGAGGTCTCATCAATGACTCAAGAACCACTTGTTCGCGAAGCTGAAGTCGCTGCATTTCGCGACGCTGTGTTGACCAAGCTCACTTACGCCGTCGGCAAGGACCCGGATCATGCGTTTGATCACGATTGGTTCGAAGCCATTGCCCTGGCCGCCCGCGACCACATGGTCGAACACTGGATGGACCACACGCGGCAGATCTACCGCAAGGGCCAGAAGCGCGTCTATTACCTCTCCCTGGAATTCCTCATCGGCCGCTTGCTCTACGACAGCCTGAGCAACCTTGGCCTGCTGGACACCGCGCGCGAGGCCCTGACCGAGCTGGGCGTGGACCTGGAGCGCATCCGCCTGCTCGAACCCGATGCGGCGCTGGGCAACGGTGGTCTTGGCCGCCTGGCGGCGTGCTTCATGGAAAGCATGTCCACACTGGGCATCGCTGGCCATGGCTACGGCATTCGCTATGAGCACGGCTTGTTCCGCCAGGCGATTGTCGATGGCTGGCAGCAGGAGCAGACCGAGCATTGGCTGGACTTCGGCAACCCGTGGGAGTTCGAGCGGCCGGAGGTGGTCTACCCGATCGGCTTTGGCGGCAGCGTCGAGACCGTGACCGATGAGGCCGGCAAGACCCGGCAAGTCTGGTCCCCGGCCGAAACCGTGCGGGCCATCGCCTACGACACGCCGGTGGTGGGTTGGCGCGGTGCCAGCGTCAACACCCTGCGGCTGTGGCGCGCCCGGGCCATGGAAGACCTGCACCTGGAACGCTTCAATGCCGGCGACCACTTGGGCGCGGTGGCGGAAGTGGCCCGGGCCGAAAGTATTTCCCGCGTGCTCTATCCGGCCGACAGCACCGAAGCCGGCCAGGAACTGCGCCTGCGCCAGGAGTATTTCTTTGTCGCCGCCTCGTTGCAGGACTTGCTGCGGCGCCATCGCAACATGCACACCTCGGTGCTGACCCTGGGCGACCATGCGGCGATCCAGCTCAACGACACGCACCCGTCCATCGCCGTGGCCGAACTGATGCGGCAACTGGTGGATGTCTATGACGTGGCCTGGGATGCGGCCTGGCAGATCACCCAGGACACGCTGTCCTACACCAACCACACACTGCTGCCCGAAGCCCTGGAGACCTGGCCGGTGGGGCTGATGGAGCGCATGTTGCCCCGGCACATGCAGATCATCTACCTGATCAACGCCCAGCACATCGATTCGCTGCGGGCCAAAGGCGTGCACGATTTCGACGTGCTGCGCTCGGTTTCGCTGATCGAAGAGGACAACGGTCGCCGGGTGCGCATGGGCAACCTGGCGTTCCTCGGTTCCCACAGCGTCAACGGCGTGTCCGGGTTGCACACCCAACTGATGCGCAGCACGGTGTTCTCCGAGCTGCACAAACTCTATCCGGACCGGATCAACAACAAGACCAACGGCATCACCTTCCGCCGCTGGTTGTTCCAGGCCAACGCCGAATTGACCTCGATGATGGTCGACGCCCTCGGCCCGAGCGTGCTCGACAATCCCGAGGAGCGCCTGATCGAACTGGAACCGTTTGCCGACAAGCCGGCGTTTCGCAAGCAGTTCGCCGAGCAGCGCCTGCACAGCAAGAAAGCCCTGGCTTACCTGATCCACGAGCGACTGGGCATTGCCGTCAACCCAGCCGCGATGTTCGACGTGCAGGTCAAGCGGATCCACGAATACAAGCGCCAGTTGCTCAACCTGATGCACACCGTGGCGCTGTACCAGGCGATCCGTGCCGAGCCGGAAGTGGACTGGGTGCCGCGGGTGAAGATCTTCGCCGGCAAGGCCGCCGCCAGTTACCACCAGGCCAAGCTGATCATCAAGCTGACCAACGACATCGCCCGAGTGGTGAACAACGACCCGACCGTGCGCGGTCTGCTCAAAGTGGTGTTCCTGCCCAACTACAACGTCAGCCTGGCCGAAAGCATCATTCCGGCGGCGGACCTGTCGGAGCAGATTTCCACGGCCGGCTTCGAAGCGTCGGGCACTAGCAACATGAAGTTCGGCCTCAACGGCGCACTGACCATCGGTACCATGGACGGCGCCAACGTGGAGATGCATGAGCGCGTCGGTGGCGAGCACATGTTCATTTTCGGCCTGACGGCTGAGCAAGTGGAAGCGCGCAAGCAAAACGGTGAGTTCAGCGCTGCGCCGGACATCGCCGCCTCCCATCGCCTGAACGATGTATTGCAGGCGATACGGGGCGGGGTGTTCTCGCCGGATGATCCGATGCGCTACGCCGGGCTTGTCGACTCGCTGGTGGACTACGACCGCTTCCTGGTCTGTGCCGACTTCGACTCGTACTGGAACGCCCAGGCCAAGGTCGAAGAGCGTTGGCATGACTCCAAGCAATGGTGGCGTTCGGCGGTGCTCAACACCGCGCGCATGGGCTGGTTCTCCTCGGACCGGACCATCCGTGAATACGCCACCGATATCTGGAAAGCCCTGGAGTAGCATTTGCTGCAAGAAATGTGAGCGAAGCCCAACGGCGGTTGGGCTTCGTCGATATACTAGGCGCCAGTTTCGCCGGGCTGTGTGGCCGGACTCAGCAATTGGCAGCGCCAACATTCCAACGTGGGAGCGAGCTTGCTCGCGATAGCGGTGTATCAGTCAACCTTAAGGTGTCTGTCATGCCGCTATCGCGAGCAAGCTCGCTCCCACAGGGTTTGGGGTTCCACTAGACTGATCCAGGCATCGCATCACCCCGGTCATGCCCGCAACGGGCCGCTTAGGGATATCAACCATGCAATGGATCTTGACGTTGTTGGGCCTGGCACTCGGCTGGGTGGTGGACGAGTCGTTCGCCGATGCGCTGATAGGCGCACTGGTGGGGCTTGGCATCGCCCAGGCGTTTCGATTGGGGCGCCTGGGTGTCCAGGCGGCCAAGCAACAGATCTTGTTGCAAGAGGCCCAGCAGAGCTTGCTCACATTGGAGGGCCGCCTGGCGGTACTCGAACGCGGCAAGGTGGCCGAACCGAGTGATCCGGCCCCTGTGCCCGAGGTTGTCGCGCCCCAGGCCGCGAAGCCCGCGACGCGCACCGAACCGGAGCTCGTCTGGGAACTACCGTCAGACCTCGAACCCGCACCCGCGATGGCCACCCAGGCCAGCCAGGCGTTGCCCGATGACATTTGGAAACCCGTGCCAGAGACGTCCAGTCGGCGTGCCGAGCGCGATTTTGCCCCTCTGCCTCTGGAGCCGATGGTGGCGGAGCCGGCGGCCCCACGTGGTCCGAATCTGTTCGACCGCGCCATTATCGGTGCGCGCAACTGGTTGTTCGGCGGCAATACGGTGCTGCGGGTCGGTGTGGTGTTGTTGTTCCTCGGCCTGGCGTTCCTGCTGCGCTATGCCACCGAAGGCATGGTGGTGCCGATCGAATTGCGTTACGCCGGCGTCGCAGCCAGTGCGCTGGGCCTGTTGGGCCTGGGCTGGTGGTTGCGCCAGCGCAACAACAGTTATGCGCTGATGCTCCAGGGCACCGGGATCGCCGTGTTGTACCTGACGGTGTTCGCCGCCATGCGCTTGCATCCGTTGCTCGATTCCAAGGCGGCCCTGGGCTTGCTGGTGGCGGTGACGGTGTTCTCGGCGATCCTGGCGGTTACCCAGAATGCCCTGGGCCTGGCTGCGGCGGCGGCACTGGGCGGGTTTGCCGCGCCGATCCTGACTTCTACCGGCAGCGGCAACCACGTCGCGCTGTTCAGCTATTTCATCCTGCTCAATGCCGGCATTCTCGCGATAGCCTGGTTCAAGGCCTGGCGCCTGCTCAACCTGATCGGTTTTGTCGGCACCTTCGGCATCGGTTTCGCCTGGGGCCTGCGTTCCTACACGCCAGAACTGCTCTGGAGCACCGAGCCGTTCCTGATTCTGTTCTTCCTCATCTACCTGGCGATCGGCTTGCTGTTCACCCGCCGCAAGCTGCTGGAAATGAACGACGCCCCCGAAGAGGGCAGCCGCGACGCGTTGTTGCGCTGGTCGGCGCGCAAGGGCGATTACGTCGACGGCACGATGCTGTTCGCCCCGCCGCTGGTGGGCTTCGGCTTGCAGTTCGCGTTGGTGCAGCACCTGGAGTTCGCCGCTGCCTTCAGCGCCCTGGCCCTGGGTATGATCTACATGGGCCTGGCGCGGCTATTGATGGGCGGCCGCGCCTTGTTGTTGGCGGAAACCTGCCTGGCCCTGGGGGTGATCTTTTCCAGCCTGGCGATTCCCTTGGGGCTCGACGCCCGTTGGACCGCCGCGGCCTGGGCCGTGGAGGGCGCGGGGATTTTCTGGCTGGGCCTGCGCCAGCAACGACCTTTCGCACGAGCCTTTGCTTTGCTGCTGCAATTGGGTTCGGCGCTGGCCTTCCTCAGCGAATTGCGATCTGGCGAAAGCAGCCTGCTCGACGGCTCACCGTTGGGGGCGTTGATGCTCGGCGGCGCTTTACTGTTCACGTTCTACCAACTGCGCAAGGCCGCCCCTGAACACTCTGCGGCTTGGGAGCGCCAAGGCCTGCCGGTGCTGGCGGTGCTGGGCTTGAGTTTCCTCTATCTGCTGGCACCGTTGTTCTTCTTCACCCACGGCACGGCCATCGCCTGGGCCCTGGCCGGATTGGCGACGTTGTTTGTCGGCCTGCGCCTGCAATCGCGCAGCTTCCTGTTCACCGCGTTCGCGGTGCAATTGCTCGGCGGCGCCCTGTTCCTGTTGCGCCTGCAAGGCGCCGAGGGCGATTCGGCGGCGGTGTTCAGCGCGGGCTGGAGCGGTTTGCTCAGTGCTTCCCTGATCGGTCTGGCGTTGATCGGCGGCATGTTGCTGGCGGCGCGCGACGACATGGTGCGCAACGATGTCCGGTTGCTGCGCGGCTTGTCGGTGGTGCTGCTGGCGGGGCTGGTGCTGATCAACCTCGCGGTGCTGTTCGTCCTGCCCTGGCAAACCGCGAGCGGTGTGTGGGCGGCCAGCGGGCTGTTGATCATCTGGCTGAGCCTGTACCTGAAACAGCGCGTGAGCTTTGTCTTCGGCCTGCTGTTGCAACTGCTCGGCGGCGCGTCGTTCCTGATGGCGGGGCCAGCACTGTTGGGGCCGCTCAATGCCGAGGACCTGCGACCCCTGGCCCACAGTGGGTTCTGGACGCCGCTGGTCCTGGGGCTGGCAGCGCTGGTGGGCGCATGGCGCCTGCAACGGGCGCACGCGGCGCAGGAGCTGGACGCCTTGAGCTTGCAGCGCCTGTCCGAGCTGTTGCTGATCTGGGGTGCGGGTTGGTGGGCGCTGGCGTGGGTCAGCGAAGTGCTGCGTTTTGCCCCGGCGAACCTGCAAGGCAGCTTGCTGTTGTTGGTCGCGGCCATCAGCGTGGCGGTGTGGAGCGTTTTGTCGCTGCGGTTGAAATGGCCAGCACTGGGGCTGCTGTGCACCCTGTTGATCCCGGCGGCGGGCTGTGTGCTTGTCGCAGCGTGGGATAGCCGCTACCACCCGGCGGCGGACTTTGGCTGGCTGGCCTGGCTGGCGGTATTCGCCGTGCATTTCCTCTCGCTCAAGCGCTTGGCGCCGGTGCTGCCGGCCCGGGCGCGCAGTACGGCCCACGTACTCGGGTGCTGGTTGCTGATGGCGGTGTTGATGCTGGAGTTGCGTTACGGCCTGCTGTTGCTGTCCGAGCAGTACAACGCCTGGCGCTGGTTGGCCTGGGCGATCCTGCCGGGTCTGTATCTGGTGCTGATGGCCACGCCGCGTACCTTGCCATGGCCGGTTTCGGCACAACCACGGGAATATCGTGTCTATGCGGCGGCGCCCATGGCGCTGTTGATGCTCGGTTGGTTCTGGCTGACCAACACCTTCAGCGATGGCAACTCAGAGCCACTGCCTTATGTGCCGTTGCTCAACCCCTTGGAGCTGGGCCTGCTGTTCGCCTTGTTCGGTATCTATGTGTGGGCTCGCAACGCCGTGGAGCAATCGACGAATGGCTGGAATCGCGTCGGGCACATCGCCCAGTTGATCGCCGGTGTGTCGCTGTTCGCGTTCTTCACCGCCCTGGTGATGCGCACGGCCCACCAGTGGATGGGGGTGCCCTACGAGCTGGACGCGCTGCTCGAGTCGATGTTCGTGCAGGCCGGGTTGTCCATTGTCTGGACCTTGATCGCCCTGGGCCTGATGATCGGTGGGCATCTGCGCCATCGCCGTGAAGTGTGGCTGATCGGTGCGGCGTTGATCGCCGTGGTCGTGGCCAAGCTGTTCTTTGTCGAATTGAGTAACCGTGGCGGTCTGGCGCGGATCGTGTCGTTCATCGGCGTGGGTGTATTGCTATTGGTGGTGGGCTACTTCGCGCCGCTGCCGCCCAAGCGCCCGGAGACGGTCGCCCAGGATGAGCCGCCTATGCCTGTCAGTGAGGGAGTGTCATCTTGAGTCGCAAGTTGAATCGGATCGGGCTGGGCGTGGTCGGATTGTGGGTGGCGTTGTCGGCTACGGCCCAGGAGCAACCGGCGGATTTCGCCCATCAAGTGCCGTTGGCCCTGAGCGGCGAAGGGCCGTGGTATCGCCTGCCGTTGCCACTGGATGTGCAGTTGCAGGCGCGGCAGACCGACCTGAGCGACCTGCGCGTCTTCAACGCCGCCGGGCAGGCCCAGGCCTATGCCTTGGTGCGCGAGTCGGCCCAGAGCCGGGAAAACCGCACCCTCACCGACGTGAAGTGGTTCCCGCTGTACAACGCCGCCGATGACAACGAGCGCGCGCCCAGTGTGCGGGTGCAATCGAACGCCAACGGCACCTTGGTGGAAGTCCAGCCTTCCAGCCGGCTCGAAGCCGGGGAGGAGGAGTTGCGTGGCTGGTTGTTGGATGCCAGCGCGATCAAGGCGCCGCTTCAGCAGTTGATCCTCGACTGGACCAGCGAGCGCGACGGCTTCCAGCGGTTCACCATCGAAGCCAGTGACGACTTGCAGCACTGGCAGTCGTGGGGCGAAGGTCAGGTGGCGCGCTTGACCTTTGCCGATGAGCGGGTCGAGCAGCATGAAGTGACCCTGCCGGGGCAGCCGGCGCGCTATCTGCGGTTGCTGTGGGATTCGCCGTCCTCCGCGCCGGTGCTGACCTCGGCCCAACTGCACAGCGCCAGCCGCGAAAGCCTGCCGTTGCCGCTGGTCTGGTCGCAACCGTTGGCCGGCAGCACGACGAAGGCCGGTGAGTACACCTGGCAGTTGCCCATGGGGCTGAACATCGAACAAGTGCAGGTCGAACTGAGCCAGGCCAACAGCCTGGCGCCGGTGACCCTGGCCGGTCGCCGTGAAAGCAGCCATCCGTGGCAGCCAATGGGCAGTGGCTTGCTCTATCGCCTGACCCAGAACGGCCAGGATGTGCTGCAAAACCAATTGCAACTGTCCGGCCAGACCGTGCAACAGTTGAAACTGACCGTGGACGAGCGTGGTGGTGGCTTGGGAACCGAAGCCCCGGCCCTGCGCTTTGCCGTGCGCCCGACCCAGGTGGTGTTCCTGGCGCGGGGCGAAGGGCCTTACCGCCTGGCGCTGGGCAGCGCGACAGTCAAAGCGGCCAGCTTGCCATTGAGCACGCTGGTGCCTGATTACAAACCGTCGCGCCTGGCGACGCTGGGGGCGGCGACGGTGAACGGCGCGGCCACGTCGACGCCGGCTGCGACCCCTGCAACCGCCACCGCGCCTGCGACGGTCGATACCAACTGGAAGAAAATCGGCTTGTGGGCGGTGTTGCTGCTGAGCGTGCTGTTCCTCGCGGCGATGGCGTTCAGCCTGCTTCGCAAGCCGCCGGTCAAGAGCTGAGGTGCGTTCATCGCGAGCAAGCTCGCTCCCACAATAGACCGCGTTCGTCGAAACAACCCGGTCAACTGTGGGAGCGAGCTTGCTCGCGATGGCGTCCTCTCAATCGACAGAAATATCCAAGCGAGCCGCCACCCCGTGAACTCAATCCTCCATATCCCGTCTCATAGGAGGAATTAAGTCCCGACTCGCGCTAAACTGCGCTGGTTTTTCCGCCCCCTATTCTTCGGAGCCGTCCATGTCCCGCGTTACCTTGAGTCGCTATTTGATTGAGCAGACCCGCAGCAACAATACCCCTGCCGATCTGCGCTTTTTGATCGAAGTGGTGGCGCGTGCGTGCAAGGAAATCAGCCACGCCGTCTCCAAAGGCGCGTTGGGTGGTGTCCTGGGCAGCATGGGCACCGAAAACGTGCAGGGTGAAGTGCAGAAGAAGCTCGACGTGCTGTCCAACGAAATCCTCCTCGAAGCCAACGAATGGGGCGGTCACCTGGCCGGCATGGCGTCCGAGGAAATGGACAATGCCTACCAGATCCCGGGCAAATACCCCAAGGGTGCCTACCTGCTGGTGTTCGACCCACTGGACGGTTCGTCGAACATCGACATCAACGCGCCGGTCGGCACCATCTTCTCGGTACTGCGCTGCCCGAACGAGTACTTGAGCCAGAACGAAGCCTTGAATGAAAAGGCCTTCCTGCAGCCGGGCACCGAGCAGGTCGCCGCCGGTTATGCCATCTACGGCCCCCAGACCATGCTGGTGCTGACCCTGGGTGACGGCGTCAAGGGCTTCACCCTGGATCGTGAGATGGGCAGTTTCGTACTGACCCACGAAGACATCACCATTCCTGAAACCACCCAGGAATTCGCCATCAACATGTCCAACCAGCGTCACTGGGAAGCCCCGGTGAAACGCTATGTCGAAGAGCTGCTGGCAGGCGAAGAAGGCCCGCTGAAGAAGAACTACAACATGCGCTGGGTCGCCGCGATGGTTGCCGACGTGCACCGGATCCTGACCCGTGGCGGCTTGTTCATGTACCCGCGCGACAGCCGCGAGCCGTCCAAGCCGGGCAAGCTGCGCCTGATGTACGAAGCCAACCCGATGTCGTTCCTGGTGGAGCAGGCGGGCGGCGCTTCCACCGACGGTCACCAGCGCATCCTCGATATCAAGCCTGAAGGTCTGCACCAGCGCGTGGCCGTGTTCCTCGGTTCGAAGGAAGAAGTGGCTCGCGCCACGGCTTACCACAAGGAGTAAAGCATGGCCGAGCCTTGGCAGCCGTTGCTCGATTGGTGGTTTGGTGCAGCCCAGACACCGGACGAAATATCGGCTGACAGGGGCAAGCTGTGGTTCGGCAAAGGCCATGATCGCCAGGCGCAAGAGCGCTTCGGCGATCGGGTCGAGCAGGCACTGGCCGGCGGATTGACCGACTGGGCGCAACGCCCGGAAGGTTGGCTGGCCCTGGTGCTACTGCTCGATCAACTCCCGCGGATGATCTTTCGCGACACCCCCAAGGCTTTTTCCGGCGACCTGCGTGCCCAAGCGCTGGTGGCTCAAGGCCTGGCGGCGGGTTTCGACCGACAACTCAAGCCGATCCAGCGCGTATTCATCTATCTGGTACTCGAACACTGCGAAAACCTGGCGGTGCAGAACGAAGCCGTGTCGCGGTTTATCGACCTGGTCCGAGAGCAACCGGAAGCGGAACGGGCGGTGTTTGAAGACAACCTGGATTATGCCGAGCGGCACCAGAAGATCATTGCCCGGTTTGGACGGTTTCCCCATCGCAATGCGGTGTTGGGGCGCGAGTCCACGGCTGAGGAAATCGAGTTTTTGAACAGGCCTGGGTCCAGGTTCTGATTCTTTCGATCTAGCTGA
>NZ_JACNDD010000239.1:0-6026 GCF_017351395.1 Pseudomonas sp. FW305-28 | reverse complement strand
CGTGGCCGGGGAGATTTACATCGGCGGTGTGCAGGTGGCGCGGGGTTACCTGAACCGTCCGGAACTGACCGTCGAGCGTTTCCTGCGGGATCTGTTCAGCCGTGCGGCGAATGCGCGGATGTACCGCACCGGCGACCTGGGTCGCTACCTGCCGGACGGCAACATCGAGTACCTGGGGCGCAACGATGACCAGGTGAAGATCCGTGGTTTCCGCATTGAGTTGGGCGAGATCGAAGCGCGGCTGGCGCAACACGAGACGGTGAAGGAAGCCGTGGTGCTGGCCCGTGAAGATGCACCGGGCGAAAAACGCCTGGTGGCCTATTTCACCCCGCACTCAGTGGATGAAATGGCGGATATCGAGGCCCTGCGTACCCATCTGTCAGGGCAACTGCCGGAATACATGGTGCCGAGCGCCTACGTGCGGCTCGATACGCTGCCGCTGACCCCCAACGGCAAGCTTGACCGCAAGGCGCTGCCGACACCGGACCTGGACGCGGTGATCACCCGCGAATACGAGGCCCCACAAGGCGACGTGGAAGCCCGCATTGCCCGGATCTGGGAAGACTTGCTCAAGCTCGAACAAGTCGGTCGCCACGACAATTTCTTTGAGCTGGGCGGGCACTCGCTATTGGCGGTGAAAATGATCGAACGCATGCGCCAGGTCGACCTGAGCGTCGATGTGCGGGTCTTGTTCGGTCAGCCCACGTTGGCCGCATTGGCCGCCGCCGTCGGTGGCTATCGGGAAGTCGTGGTGCCGGCCAACGGTATCCCGGCCGATTGCACACGCATCACACCGGACATGCTACCGCTGGCCGAACTGTCTCAAGAGGAGATCGAGCGAATTATCGCGACGGTGCCGGGCGGCGTGACCAATGTCCAGGACATCTATGCCCTGGCGCCGCTGCAGGAAGGGATTCTGTATCACCACCTCACCGCCGCCGAAGGTGACCCCTATCTGCAGCAAGTGATATTCGGTTTCGACAATTTCACCCGCCTGGAAGATTTCGCCCACGCGTTGCAAGCCGTCATTACCCGACACGATATCCTGCGCACCGGTGTGCTCTGGGAGGGGCTGTCCGAGCCCATGCAGGTGGTCTGGCGTGACGCGCCATTGAGTTTCGAGTCGGTTGCGCTGGATCCGGCCCAGGGCGATATCGCCACACAGTTGCACCAGCGTTTCGACCCCAGGTTCTACCGCCTGGACATTCGCCAGGCGCCGATGATGCGGATTGTCTATGCGCAGGATCCGGTGAACCAACGCTGGGTGGGCATGCTGTTGTTTCACCATCTGGTGGACGACGTCACGTCACTGGCGGTGCTGTCCGCGGAAATCGAGGCGCACATGCTCGGCCAGGCGCAGCGGCTGTCGGCGTCGGTGCCGTACCGCAATTACGTGGCCCAGGCCCGCTTGGGCGTGAGCCGTGAGGAGCACGAAACCTTCTTCCGCGACATGCTCGGCGATATCGACGAGCCGACGTTGCCGTTCGATTTGCAGGATGTGCAAGGCGATGGCAGCGGCCTCGAGGAGGTGCGCCAGGATGTCTCGACCGACCTGAGTCGCCGGTTGCGGGCCCAGGCGCGTCAGCTCGGGGTGAGTGCGGCGAGCCTGTATCACCTGGTCTGGGCGCAAGTCCTGGGCCAGGTGTCGGGCAAGGACGATGTGGTGTTCGGCACGGTGCTGGTGGGCCGGATGCAGGGCGGCGAGGGGGCCGACCGCGCGCTGGGGATGTTCATCAATACCTTGCCGTTGAGGGTAGGCCTGGGGGCGCAAGGTGTGCTCGTAGGGGTCAAGGCGACCCATGCCCGCCTGACCGCGTTGCTGGGCCATGAACATGCCTCCTTGGCGTTGGCGCAACGCTGCAGTGGCGTGCAGGCGCCGACGCCGTTGTTCAGTGCCTTGCTTAATTACCGTCATACCGCCACGGCGGTGTCGAGCGAGGCATTGTCGGCCTGGAACGGTATTCAGGTGCTGGGTGGCGAAGAACGGACCAACTACCCGCTGATGTTGTCGGTGGACGACCAGGGCGAAGCGTTCAGCTTTACCGTCGTGACCCCGGCGCGCATTGGTGCGCAGCGGCTTTGTGGTTATGTGCAGCACACGCTGGAAAACCTGGTGGGCATGCTCGAACAGCAGCCGGACCTGCCCTTGCAGCACCTGTCGATCCTGCCGGCCTCTGAACGTGAGCAACTGCTGGTGACATTTAATGCCACCGAGGCCGACTATCCGCAACAGCAGACGATTCATGGTCTGTTCGAAGCCCAGGTCCAGCGTACGCCGGATGCCGTGGCAGTGATCCGTGGCGAGCAGCGTCTGAGCTATGGGGAACTGAACGAGCGGGCCAACCGCCTGGCCCATTACCTGCGCAAGCAGGGGGTGAAGCCCGATTCGCGGGTGGCGATCTGCGTAGAGCGTGGCATCGACATGGTTGTTGGGTTGCTGGCGATCCTCAAGGCTGGCGGCGGTTATGTGCCTCTGGATCCGGCGTATCCGCTGGATCGGATTGCCTACATGCTGGAAGACAGTGCGCCGGCGGCGGTATTGACGCAGACGGCGACCCTTGGATTGCTGGCCGCAGCTTCGATGCCAGTGATCGATCTCGACAGTGGTTTGTGGCAGGACGAGTCCGTCCAGAATCCGGAGGTGGCCGAGCTGACGTCCTCACACCTGGCCTATGTCATCTACACCTCAGGTTCGACTGGTCTGCCCAAGGGCGTGATGATCGAACACCGCAATACGGTGAACTTCCTGACCTGGGCCCATCGTTCTTTCGATTCGCAGACCTTGGCGAAGACCCTGTTCTCGACGTCGTTGAACTTCGACCTGGCGGTCTACGAGTGCTTTGCGCCGCTGACCTCGGGCGGCAGCATCGAAGTGGTCACTAATGTGCTGGAACTGCAGCAGGGCGAGCACGACATCACCCTGATCAACACCGTGCCCTCGGCGCTCAAGGCCTTGCTGGAGTCCGGTGGGCTGGGCGAGGGCGTCGATACGGTCAACGTCGCCGGTGAAGCGCTCAAGCGCAGTCTGGTTGAAACCTTGTTCGAACAGACCCAGGTCAAACGCCTGTGCAACCTCTACGGCCCTTCGGAAACCACGACCTACTCAAGCTGGGTGTCGATGGCCCGCGAAGACGGGTTTGCCGCGCATATCGGTAAACCGGTGGCGAACACCCAGTTCTATCTGTTGGATGAACACGGGCAACCGGTGCCGCTGGGCGTGCCGGGTGAAATCTACATCGGTGGTGCCGGGGTCGCTCGCGGTTATCTCAACCGTGATGACCTGACGGCTGAACGTTTCCTCAAGGATCCGTTCAGCACGGCTCCAAACGCCCGCATGTACCGCACTGGCGACCTGGGCCGCTACCTGCCGGACGGCAACATCGAATACCTGGGCCGCAATGACGACCAGGTGAAGATCCGTGGTTTCCGCATCGAACTGGGCGAGATCGAAGCCAAACTCGCCCAGGCTCCAAACATCAAGGAAACCGTAGTCCTGGCCCGTGAAGACGTGCCGGGGGACAAGCGCCTGGTGGCCTATTTCACCCAACACTCGCCGGACGAAGCAGCAGAGATCGAAACCCTGCGCATGCACCTGCAAGCGCAGCTGCCGGCCTACATGGTGCCCGCTGCCTACGTGCGCCTGGATGCCTTGCCACTGACGCCGAACGGCAAGCTCGACCGCAAGGCGCTACCGGCCCCCGACAGCAATGCGTACACCACGCGTCTGTATGAAGCTCCCGTGGGTGACATGGAGATCAAGCTTGCCGCGCTGTGGGCAGAGTTGCTCAAGGTCGAACGGGTGGGGCGGCATGACCACTTCTTCGAACTGGGTGGTCACTCGTTGCTCGCTGTGACGCTGATCGAACGCATGCGCAAGGACGACATGGAGGCCGATATCCGTGTGCTGTTCGGCCAGCCGACGCTGGCCCTGGTGGCTGCCGCCGTGGGCGAGGTACGGCATATCGATGTGCCGATGACGAAAATTCCCGCGTTGACGCGCAAACGCAGCATCTGAGTCGGCAACCTCCAACCGAAGGGTGAATGCCCTGTCCCGGGCTTTCCGGGCAGGGCGCTCGCCCTGAATCCTGCCCATCTGTATGTCCTGTCTGGCCGCCGTTGGGGCTTGTCCCTGCTTCCCATGACAGACATCACCTACCGAATGCTCTAATTTTTTTTGGCCTGTAAGGCAGCGGTTCGCAAACCGCCACCTTCGGTTGAACGTGACGATTATCCATCGCTTTGGCTCATGCGCCGAGGTCGGCCCCTCCGCCGTCCAGGCGCTGCGCCGTACCTGAAAAACACATTTTTATCGTCAACCACTCCGAATTAGAAAAGCAGGTTCTTCGATGCAATTCAGCGAATTGATGGCAGCTCTTTCCCAGCATCCGATCCGTCTGCAACAAGATGGCGACAACCTCGTGATCCTAGGCGACGACGAAAGAATGGACCACGCGCTATGGGAGAGCCTTACCGTCCATAAGCAGGAACTGCTCGACCTGGTGGAGAGAAATGGTGGCGACTGGCTGAGTCCGGCATTCCGGATCACGCCGGACATGCTGCCCCTGGCTGACCTGACGCAGGAAGAGATCGACCGGATTGTCGATACGGTGCCCGGCGGCGCGGGCAATGTGCAGGACATCTACCCGCTGGCACCGTTGCAGGAAGGCATTCTTTACCATCACCTGGCGGCGGAGCAGGGCGACCCCTACGTGCTGCAATCCTTGTTCGGTGCCGATCGCAGGACACGCCTGGACGACTTTGCCCAGGCGTTGCAGGGCGTCATCGATCGCCATGACATTCTGCGTACCTCGGTGGTTTGGGAGGGACTGGACGAGCCGGTGCAAGTGGTCTGGCACGAGGCCACGCTGGCGTTGGAGGAAGTCGTGCTTGACCCGGCCGCCGGTGATGCCGTGTGGCAACTGCAACAGCGTTTCGACACCCGCCATCATCGTCTGGATGTGGGGCAGGCGCCGCTGATGCGGCTGATTTGCGCGCAGGATCGTGACAACGACCGTTGGGTGGCGATCCTGCTGTTCCACCACATGGCGATAGACCATACGGCACTGGAACTGGTGCAGGGTGAAATGCAAGCGTTCCTGCTTGGGCAGGCCCACCAATTGCCCGACCCCGTGCCTTATCGCAACTACGTGGCACAGGTCCGCCTGGGTGTGGGCGGTGATTCCCATGAAGCGTTTTTCCGCGAAATGCTGGCCGATGTCGATGAGCCGACCTTGCCACTGGGTTTTGCCGAGGTACCTGAGGGCCAGTCGGTGATCGAGGAAGCCCATTTGCCGATCGGTGCTTCGTTGAGCCGTCGCTTGCGGGCACAGGCCCGCCAATTGGGTGTCAGCGCCGCCAGTCTGCATCACTTGGCCTGGGCGCGGGTGGTGGGCGGTCTCTCGGGCAAACAGGACGTGGTGTTCGGCACAGTACTGATGGGGCGGATGCAGGGCGGCGACGGCGCCGACCGCGCCCTGGGCATGTTCATCAACACGCTGCCGCTGCGCGTGAAACTGGCCGGGCACGGTGCGCGCGAAGGCGTAAAAAATACCCATGCAAGCCTGACGGCGTTGCTCGGTCACGAGCATGCCTCGTTGGCCTTGGCCCAACGTTGCAGCGGCGTGGCTGCACCCGCTCCGCTGTTCGGTGCCTTGCTCAACTATCGGCATAGCAGCACAGCCCAAGCACTTTCGTCTCAGACCCTTGAAGCATGGGAAGGTTTGCATGCGCTGGGAGGCGCAGAGGGCACGAACTATCCGTTGACCTTGTCGGTGGATGATTTGGGCGAAGGCTTCAGTCTCAGCGTATTGGCCCTGGCCGGAATGGGCGCTCAGCGCATTGCTGGGTACATGCGTCAGGCATTGGAGAATCTGGTCTGGATGCTCGAGCAGCAGCCAGACATGTCCTTGCAGCGTTTGTCGATCCTGCCGGTCTCGGAACGTGAGCAACTGCTGGTGACGTTCAACGCCACCGAGGCCGACTATCCGCAGCAGCAGACGGTTCATGGGTTGTTCGAGGACCAGGCT
>NZ_JACNDD010000238.1:0-6117 GCF_017351395.1 Pseudomonas sp. FW305-28 | reverse complement strand
AAGATCGGGATAGCCGTCACCGCATTCTGCGGGCTGCCCTCGATCACGCGGTCGCTGTAGACCAGGTACACCAGCGTATTACGCTTCTTGTCGAGAAAGCGCACCACCTGCATGGTCTTGAACACCAGGGAAGTACGCTCCTTGAACACTTCCTCGCCATCCTTGAGCCCACCCTTGAAGTTGATGGGCCCGACCTGGCGACAGGCGATGGACGCTTCGGCGCGATCCTCGGCAAGGCCCAGGCCGCCCTTCACACCGCCGGTCTTGGCCCGCGACAGGTAACAGGTCACGCCATCGACCTTGGGATCATCGAATGCCTCGACCACGATCCGGTCGTTCGGCCCGACAAACTTGAACACCGTCGACACCTGGCCAATTTCCTCGGCCGACGCCAACAGCGGCACCGCCAGCAGCAAGCCGATCAATCCTTTTGCCAAACCCATGATTTTTCCTTAGACGAGGATCAGGTTGTCACGGTGGACCAGTTCAGGCTCCGCCATGTAACCCAACAGACCGACAATCGCATCAGACGATTGACCGATGATTTTCTGCGCTTCCAGGGCGCTGTAGTTGGCCAGGCCACGGGCGATCTCGCGACCGTCCGGCGCCACGCACACGACCATTTCGCCGCGACGGAAACTGCCCTGGACCAACTTCACACCCACCGGCAGCAGGCTTTTATTGCCTTGAGACAAGGCCGACACGGCACCCGCGTCCAGCACCAGGGTGCCGCGGGTTTGCAGATGCCCGGCCAGCCACTGCTTGCGCGCCGCCAGCATGCCGCGTTCCGGGGAGAGCAAAGTACCCATGCGCTCGCCGGCCTTCAGACGATCCAGCACCCGCTCCAGCCGACCGCCGACAATGATAGTGTGAGCCCCGGAGCGCGCCGCCAGACGCGCCGCACGCAGCTTGGTCTGCATGCCGCCGCGCCCCAGCGCACCGCCCGTGCCGCCCGCCACCGCGTCCAGCGCCGGGTCGTCGGCACGGGCTTCGTAGATCAGCTTGGCATCGGGGTTATTGCGCGGATCGGCGTCGAACATGCCGTCGCGATCCGTGAGGATCACCAACAGGTCCGCCTCCACCAGGTTCGCCACCAGCGCGGCCAGGGTGTCGTTATCGCCGAAACGGATCTCGTCGGTGACCACCGTATCGTTCTCGTTGATCACCGGGATGACCTTCAGCTCCACCAGCGCCCGCAAGGTACTGCGAGCATTGAGGTAGCGCTTGCGGTCGGACAGGTCGTCATGGGTCAGCAGGATCTGCGCCGTATGGCGACCGTGCTCGGCAAAGCTCGACTCCCAAGCCTGCACCAGGCCCATCTGGCCGATGGCGGCGGCCGCCTGCAGCTCATGCATCGCGCTGGGTCGCGACGTCCAGCCCAAACGGCTCATACCGGCCGCCACAGCCCCCGAAGAGACCAACACCAACTCGACGCCAGCCTCATGCAGGGCCACCATCTGCTCGACCCACACCGCCATTGCCTGGCGATCCAGCCCCTTGCCATCCGCCGTCAGCAGCGCGCTACCGATCTTCACGACCCAGCGCCGCGCACCCGTCACCTTGCTCCGCATCATCTTCAACCTTTGCCAGCGAACGGCGCGACCCAGCGCCGCCCATGGGATTATTCGTATTTGCGTTTTACAGATACCAAAACGCCGCTCGAATGAGCGGCGCCTTGGGAACCGGCTTGCCGGCGATGATAACACTGCGCTGAAACACTTGAACCTGTGGGAGCGAGCTTGCTCGCGATAGCGGCGCGTCAGCTAACAACTATGCCAACTGACAGACCGCTTTCGCGAGCAAGCTCGCTCCCACAGGGCTCCTGCAGACCCTGGTTTCAGCTGAGTGGTATCACCACAAGATCAGTCGCGAACGTAGATGATTTCCGGACCGTCTTCGTCATCCACATCCTCTTCATCCCAATCATCGTCACCGATGTCATGGACCGACTTGACGCCACTGCGACGCAGGGCACGCTGGTCGTCCAGCGCCTGCAACTGGGCACGAGCCTCGTCTTCGATGCGCTGGTCGAGCTCGGCCAGCTCTTCCTTGTAGGCCGGATCGTTGGCCAGGCGGTCGACGCGATCTTCCAGGTAACGCATGATGTCGTGGCACAGGCGCTCGGTGCCTTCTTTGGCGATGGCCGAGATCACATAGACCGGACCTTCCCACTCCAGGCGGTCGACGATTTCCTTGACCCGCTCTTCGTGTTCTTCTTCGAGGATCTGGTCGCACTTGTTCAGCACCAGCCAACGATCACGCTCGGCCAGGGCCGGACTGAACTTGGTCAGCTCGTTGACGATGACTTCGGCAGCATCGGCGGCATCGGTTTCATCCAGCGGCGCCATGTCGACGAGGTGCAGCAACAGGCGGGTACGGGACAAGTGCTTGAGGAAACGAATCCCCAGGCCCGCGCCCTCGGAAGCCCCTTCGATCAGCCCTGGAATGTCGGCGATCACGAAACTCTTCCAGCGGTCGACGCTGACCACCCCCAGGTTTGGCACCAGGGTGGTGAACGGGTAATCGGCCACTTTCGGCTTGGCCGCCGACACCGAGCGAATGAAGGTACTTTTACCGGCGTTCGGCAGGCCCAACAGGCCCACGTCGGCCAGCACTTTCATTTCCAGCTTCAGGTCACGCTGCTCGCCGGGCTTGCCTGGCGTGGTCTGGCGCGGCGCACGGTTGGTACTGGACTTGAAACGGGTGTTGCCCAGGCCGTGCCAGCCGCCATGGGCGACCAGCAGACGCTGGCCGGCCTTGGTCAGGTCGCCAATCACTTCCTGGGTAGCCGAATCGATCACCGTGGTGCCGACTGGCACGCGCAGGATCAGGTCTTCGCCCTTCTTGCCGGTGCAGTCGGTGCTGCCGCCGTTGGAGCCACGCTCGGCATCGAAGTGCCGGGTGTAACGGTAGTCCACCAGGGTGTTGAGGTTTTCGTCGGCGAGCATGTAGATCGAGCCGCCGTCACCCCCATCACCACCGTTCGGGCCACCGTTTTCAATGAATTTTTCCCGACGGAAACTCATGCAACCATTGCCGCCGTCGCCGGCCTTCACTCGAATCGATACTTCATCAACAAACTTCATGACACACGCCTCTCGCCATACGGACGAGCCAAAAAAACAAGACATAAGACTCTTGCAAAAATGAGCGCAGCGACCTGATGACACGCCCCAACCGCAGCGCCGACAGCCCATACAAACAGTTTTGCAAGAGACTCACCCCACAAACGAAAAAGCCCCGTCGCAAGACAGGGCTTTTCCAGCGGTCTCGCAATTAAGCTGCGATAACGCTTACGTAACGACGACCGAAGGCGCCTTTTACTTCGAACTTGATCACGCCTTCGACTTTAGCGAAGAGGGTGTGATCTTTACCCATGCCCACGCCGTAGCCAGCGTGGAATTGGGTGCCGCGCTGACGCACGATGATGTTGCCTGCTTTGATAGCCTGGCCGCCATACATCTTCACGCCAAGGCGTTTGGCTTCTGAGTCGCGACCGTTACGGGTACTACCACCAGCTTTTTTGTGTGCCATGAGTTCAATTCTCCTAGTGAGGAATTAGGCTGAAATTAAGCCTGAATACCGGTGATTTTGATCTCGGTGTACCACTGGCGGTGGCCCATGCGCTTCATGTGGTGCTTACGACGACGGAACTTGATGATGCGGACTTTATCGTGACGACCTTGGGAGATCACTTCAGCCACAACGGTAGCGCCAGCAACGACTGGAGCGCCGATATTCACGTCATCGCCATTGGCGACCAACAGAACGCGATCAAAAGTCACGGATTCGCCGGTAGCGATTTCCAGTTTTTCGATCTTCAGGTATTCACCTGGGGCGACCTTGTATTGCTTGCCACCAGTAACAATTACTGCGTACGACATGGTATTTCTCCGATAATCCTGCTCACCCAGCGCTTTATAAGAAGAGGTATTGGCTGGCATGGCTGCATGGGCTGGAAGGCCCGGATGCAATTGCGTAAGGCAGGTGCTGCCCAGGAAGTTCAGGGTGCGCGATTGTACGCAAGCCACGAGAGCCTTGCAAGTAGCCGTCTATCGCGCCTTGACACCTGCGGACGTGGGTCCTAGCATGCCGCGCAACCCTTCTGGAGCACCTGTCGCTGATGCAACCCCAAGCTTTCTACCGCGCGGTGGCGGACGATTTTAGCGCCGTCGACGGCATCATCAAGAAGCAGCTGACTTCCCGCGTGCCTCTGGTATCGAAAATCGGCGACTACATCACTTCGGCGGGTGGTAAACGCCTGCGTCCTTTATTGGTGCTGCTGTGCGGCAAGGCCCTGGGTCGCGAAGGCGACGACATGCGCCTGCTGGCCGCTACCATCGAATTCCTGCACACCGCGACCCTGCTGCACGACGACGTGGTCGACATGTCCGGCATGCGCCGTGGCCGTTCGACCGCCAACGCCATGTGGGGCAACGCCCCGAGCGTGCTGGTGGGCGACTTCCTGTATTCGCGCTCGTTCGAAATGATGGTCGAGCTGGGCTCGATGCCGGTGATGAAGATCCTGTCCCAGGCCACGCGCATCATCGCCGAAGGCGAAGTGCTGCAGTTGTCCAAGGTACGCGATGCCAGCACCACCGAAGAGACCTACATGGAAGTCATCCGCGGCAAGACCGCGATGCTCTTCGAAGCCTCGACCCACAGCGCCGCTGCCCTGGCCGGCGCCAGCGCCGAGCAGAGCGAAGCGTTGCGCACCTTTGGCGACCACCTGGGCGTGGCCTTCCAGTTGGTGGACGACCTGCTCGACTACAAGGGCGACGCCGAGACCCTGGGCAAGAACGTCGGTGACGACCTGGCCGAAGGCAAGCCGACCCTGCCGCTGATCTACACCATGCGCGAAGGCACGCCAGAACAGGCGGCACTGGTACGCCAGGCGATCCAGAAAGGCGGGATCGAAGACCTGGAAAGCATCCGTATCGCGGTCGAAGCTTCCGGCTCGCTGGAGTACACCGCGAAACTGGCCCGGGACTACGTCGCCCGCGCGATCAAATGCCTCGACGCCCTGCCGCCCAGCGAATACCGCGATGCACTGGTGGAATTGAGCGAATTTGCGGTGGCTCGTACCCACTGATTGCATGAAAACCTGTGGGAGCGAGCTTGCTCGCGATAGCGGTGTGTCAATCAGCGCCAATGTTGCTGATCCAGCGCTATCGCGAGCAAGCTCGCTCCCACAGGGGATTTCACCGCCCTGCCCTTTGCGGCCTAAAACCCTATATAATGTGCGCCCTTTTGCCCTCCTGATACCCAAGGAACCTTAGTGAGCACGTTGCCTCCCTGCCCGAAATGCAATTCCGAATACACCTACGAAGATGGCACCCAGCTGGTCTGCCCGGAGTGTGCCCACGAATGGTCCGCCAGCGGCGAAGCTGAAGCGGCGTCCGACGACACCGTGAAGAAAGATTCGGTCGGCAATGTCTTGCAGGACGGCGACACCATCACCGTGATCAAGGACCTCAAGGTCAAGGGCACCTCGCTGGTGGTCAAGGTCGGCACCAAGGTCAAGAACATCCGCCTGTGCGATGGCGACCACGATATCGATTGCAAGATCGACGGCATCGGCCCGATGAAACTCAAATCCGAGTTCGTCAGAAAAGTCTGATTCGGCTGTATTCCATCCCATGCCCCGCGTGTGGGATGGAGCTGCACCCTCCCCGCTTCAGCCCCATTTCTCGGGCGTTAGCCAAGTGCCAACCGCCTTGAGCTGGCACAACCCATCGTCAGAAAAACAATCGCAACGCCAATAGAGACTTGCTATTTAGCGAATAAGAATTATTCTCATCGAACCCATCAAGGAGATGAGAACCATGACTTATTTGATCGATGCCTGGCTGGACCGCCCACATCCCTACCTCAGGATCCTGCATCGGGAAACCGGGGAAGTCTGTGCGGTGCTTGAAGAAGAAGCCTTGAACGAGCTGCAGGACCAAGGAGACCTGGACCTCAACAGCCTCAATTCCAGTGAGCCGCTGGTGCTCAAGGAGCTGGTGCGCAATCTGTTCCTGTTCTGCTATGCCCGGGCGTTGCGCCCTACGGGTGATTTCAGCGGCAGGTTTCACGGATGAGCAAAAATAACCTGTGGGAGCGAGCTTGCTCGCG
>NZ_JACNDD010000237.1:0-6118 GCF_017351395.1 Pseudomonas sp. FW305-28 | reverse complement strand
TTGCTCGCGATGGCGATTGCCGGGTCAACGCTTGCCATCCAACGGGTCGATATCGGCCATCTCCGCTTCGTCCAGCCCATCGCCTCCACCGATGTCATTTTCGTGCACGATGCTCAGGTCCCAGTCAGCCCGTTCGTCGTCGCCGGCCTCAAAGGCATCCCGGGCGCCGTCTTCGTGGATGAGGGTTTCCGGGCTCATGTCGTCATCGGTCGGTTCGTGATCATCCGTCGAGGCGCCTGTCATGCCCGCTGCACGCACGCGTTCACGAGGCATCAGTTGTTCGCGTTCGTCTGGCGGCAATTCGTCGCCGATTTTCGCGCTGGGCTGCTCGTCGTCGAACTCCAACTCATGCATCGAGCCCATGCGATCTTCATTGTCGTCGATGGGTTCCGGTTGCGTCGCATCGAAAGGGCGTCGTGAATCATTCATGGCATTTCCTCATACTGTGGGCCTTACTGGTGTCGACCGACAGCGCAGCCAGGAATTCCAATGCATCGCCGACGTGACCTCGACCGGCGCTCGTCTGTCACAGTTGCGCACTCTCTATCGAGGCTAGACAGCATGAACGAATTACAAGATCTGATTGATAACAACGCGCGCTGGGCCGATGCGATCAAGCAGGAGGATCCTGACTTTTTCGCCAAGCTGGCTCGTCAGCAAACCCCGGAGTACCTGTGGATCGGCTGCTCCGATGCGCGGGTGCCGGCCAACGAGATCGTCGGCATGCTGCCGGGCGATCTGTTCGTGCACCGCAACGTGGCCAACGTGGTGCTGCACACCGACCTCAACTGCCTGTCGGTGATCCAGTACGCAGTGGACGTGCTCAAGGTCAAACACATCCTGGTCACCGGCCATTACGGCTGTGGCGGCGTGCGTGCCTCGATGCAGGACCGCCAACTGGGCCTGATCGACGGCTGGCTGCGCTCGATTCGCGACCTGTACTACGAGCATCGCGAGGCGTTGGGCCAGTTACCGACCGAAGAAGAGCGGGTCGACCGCCTGTGCGAACTCAACGTGATCCAGCAGGTGGCCAACGTCGGCCATACCAGCATCGTGCAGAACGCCTGGCACCGTGGGCAGAAACTGTCGATTCATGGCTGCATCTACGGCATCAAGGACGGACGCTGGAAGAGCCTGGACACCACGATCAGCGGTTTCGAGCAATTGCCGCCGCAGTATCGGCTGCGTCCGGTCGGCGCGCCCTGACACCGGCTCGTCAGTCGCGGTGACACTGACGACGCCAGTGCCGTAGAAATGTCATTCCCTGCTCATTGGGCGGTTCGTCATAGCCGGTAATCCAGCCATGACAGTTGTACGAACCGCACCGGCAGGCGAATTGGCGATACAGTTTCTGTTCGGTACTGGCGTAGTCCATCGTCAGGCAGTCGCCTTCATCGATACGGGCCAGTGACCACAGCCACAGTTCGCTCATGTCGAGGAATACATTCGGGTTGCAGGAGTGCAGCAGCAATCCGGCGAAGCGTGGGTCATACATGTGCACGTCCGGCAGGATCTGCAACGTGTGCAGGCGCCGTCGGCTCACCAGCAACCCCGACACCCTGCACATCCTCGTCATGGGTGCGAAGGACTTGCGGGCGATGATGCCGTGGCCGCGCCCGTCGGTCGTCTGGTGCACTTCAAAATCGTGCACAGAGGGGTAGCCCAGGCGGGTGCTGAGTTGTTTTTCCGGATAGATGCAGTCCCGGTGTTGGGAACAGGTGTCATCGCGGATGAACAGGCTCATGACAGTCCTTGTCGGTGATAGACACTCGACTTGCTGGCGCCGGCGATCCTGCCGACGGTCGTTGAAAAAGCTTTTGATAGCTTCGCCCAAGTCCAGGGCCGTATCTACTGTCGAGTCTGACAGGAGCCAAAAGCGCTTTCCCGTGTCAGCGCAAGCTTACGCGGGAAGGCGCCTCAAGGTTTACACCGCCTCGGCAGGCAGCGGCATGGGCACTTTAAGTTGCGGAAGTTGCGACTTGATCGCTGGCGTTTCGCATTTTTTCGCTGCATCTGCCTCGCTCAGCTTGCGCACCGAGGTGTAGAACAATTCGCAGGTCTTTTCCTTTTGCGTGACCTGCCAGGTCTGCGTGCACTGGTTCAGCAGGGTGCTCGGGTCGGTGCCCGGCTTGCTGCCCATGCCGGCTTGCCAGCAGGCGGCGCTCAGGTCCTGGCCCATGACTTTCAAGCCGGCGGCATCGGCCTTGGCTTCGTCACCGTCGTAGTTTTCCTTGTCAGCGGCATACCAGATATAGCTCGGGTGGTTGGAGCCCAGGACCGGGACCTTGACCCCCGCGGTCGGCGTGATGGTCGCCAGGCCGAGCACGCCAACGGTCTGGCCGTACTGGGTCTTGATCCAGTTCCGAACGGGTGCTCCGAAGGCCACCATCGGCAATGCGGCGCCGCTGGCGGTTTGGGTGACCTGTGTGACCATGGTGGTCTGGTAATCGTTGAAGTAGCTGTAGAGCCCCTCCAATGTGCTGCCAGCATTGGACGGCGCTGCGATGGGCGCGATGTCGATGATGGTCTGGTAGGCCGGCGTCTGTTCAACGGCAATGCCGTTGACGGTCAGCAGCGTGGCCCAGCGATCAGTGGTCGCCGACTCCAGGTAATCCTGGGCCTGGGTCAGGGAGTAATCCGGCGGGAAGTGCAGCAACTCGACACTCTTGCGGTTTTCCAGGGCCATGCCCAGCGGCAGGAACAGGTACCAGTTGTAGGACCATTTCTTGTCGCTGTTGAGTTTCGAGGCACCGTTGTACGCCAGGTCCCCGGCGTCGAGCAGCGCCTTCAGCGGTTGGCCGTAGTTCTTGGGCACGCCGTCGATGCTGGCATAGACCTTATCGTTGTCGATGTTGACCTGGACCTTGGCGGTGTCGTAGCCGTCGCGCTGCACACTTTGGGTCAGGTAATGCTGGACGGTCTGCTCCAGGGTCCAGTCGCGAAAACAAATGACGTTGCAGTTGTTGGGGTAGGCAAAGAGGCGGGTGACGCGCTCGGTGCTGCCCAGCTGTACGTCGATCTTGGTGACGTCGGCGGCGTGGACGGTGGCGCTCAGGGTAAGGGCGGCAAGAGGGAGTACTGCGAGTTTGAACATGCTCAGATCCTTTTCAGCGTGAGGGACCCTCAAAAGCAGGGCGTATCCATACTGAAACAGACCGAGCCGAAGAAGAAGTGGGCCGATGGAAATATCGGCCCTTTTTTATGGCTTTATGGCATCACTGGCGGCAAATAACTCAAGGTCGTCCCCAGCGCCCACAGCAGCGCCAGCACCAGTGGTGTATGCACCAGCAACTGCACGAAGGAAAAACCGATCAAGTCCCTCGCCTTCAGCCCCAACACTCCCAACAGCGGCAGCATGTAGAACGGATTGATGAGGTTGGGCAGCGCTTCGGCGGCGTTGTAGATCTGCACGGCCCAGCCCAGGTGATAGTTCAGGTCGTTGGCCACCTGCATGACGTAGGGCGCTTCGATGATCCACTTGCCGCCGCCGGAAGGAATGAAAAAGCCCAGCACCGCCGAATAGACGCCCATCAGCAAGGCGTAGGTGTCATGGGAGGCGATCTGGACGAAAAAGGTCGAGATATGGTGTGCCAGGGTCTGGGCATCGCTGCCCTTGACCGTGGTCAGCAGCGCGGCGATCGAGCCGTACAACGGGAACTGGATCAACACGCCCGTGGTGGTCGGCACCGCGCGGGCCACGGCGTCGAGGAAGCTGCGCGGCCGCCAGTGCAGCAAGGCGCCCAGCATGATGAACAGGAAGTTATAAGTGTTGAGCCCGGAAATGGCACTGATCGCAGGCTTGGTCGAAAACTCGTGGAACAGCCAGCCGGCGGCCAGCAGTACCAGGGCGATGGTCAGCAGCGGACTGTGCTCCAGCCATTCTCCGGGGCGGGTACGGGGCTGCAACGCGGGCATGCTGAAACTCGGGTCGATCCCGCAGGCGGCGGCATCACGGGCGCTGTTGGGGCCGGGAGCGGTGGCGTAGGCGACAATCAACGAGATCACGATCAGCGCCAGCAGCATCACGCCAGACTGCCAGAGGAAAATCGTCTGGGTGAACGGAATGACGCCGGTAATCGACAGGATCGAAGGTGGCAGGCTGGCCGGGTTGGCCTGCAGTTGCGCCGCCGACGAAGACAACCCCAGCGCCCACACCGCGCCCAGGCCCAGGTAGGCGGCGGCACCGGCGGCGCGGTAATCCATCTTCAGGTCGGTGCGGCGGGCGAGGGCACGCACCAGCAAGCCGCCAAACACCAACGACAGTCCCCAGTTGAGCAACGACGCGACCATGGAAATCAGTGCCACCCACGCCACCGCGGAGCGACCGTTGGTCGGAATGCGCGCCAGGCGATCGATCAATTTGACGGCGGGCGGCGAGCTGGCAACCACGTAACCGCCAATCACCACGAAGGCCATTTGCATGGTGAATGGGATCAGGCTCCAGAAGCCGTCGCCGAACGCCATGGCCGCTGCCGTGGGCGTGGCGCCGATGAATTGCGTCGCCACGGCGACCACCAGCACCGCCAGTGCGGCGAAGACCCAGGAGTCGGGGAACCAGCGCTCGGCGAAACTGGAACAGCGCAAGGCGAAGCGGGCGGAACGGCTGTCTTCGATGTCAGTGGTCACGGCAATTACCTCGTTTTTATGGTTATGGGGTATTGATGGCGGCAAGGCTCAAAGGTCAGGGCAACAGTAGAACAATCCAGTGACCGTGGAAGGCTTATCGGGTTCGAGGTCACCCGGGAATATTTTCAATGGGGCTCGCGGCGCTCTTTAGAAAAAAAATGCCGGGCCGATGGCAAGAGAACAGCCTACTAATTCTTCTGCTGTTCCTGGAGCTGCCCATGTTCAACAACCGCCTGAAGCAGGAGCTACTGGCTCTTCGCCAAGAACTGTCCAGCCTTATGCAAGTCAAGGAAAGCCTGGACCGTGAAATGCTTGGTCTCACCCTGGATGCCGATGGAAGGATTCAATCGGTCAATCAGAATTTCCTCGACGATATGAACTACAAGAGCCAGGACCTGATCGGCCGGTCTATGGATGAGTTGGTTCCCGCGTATTTGAAATCCAATGAATTCCAGGCTCGCTTCAAGGCGGCGCTGACCCGTGGCGAACACTTCTCCGGTGCCGTGCGCTTGCTGCGGGGCAACGGCCAGGAGGCCTGGCTGCGTTCGATCCTCCAGCCCGTACGGAATGCCGACGGGCGGATCCGCTTTTTTTCGATGTATTCCAATGACCTGACCCGCACCATCGAGGGTTCCCGTGAACATGAAAACCTCATCGGTGCGTTGGTGCGTTCAACGGCGGTGATCGAGTTCGATCTGGGCGGTCACGTACTGACGGCCAACGAGCGCTTCCTCAGTGCCATGGGCTATAACCTGGCGCAGATCAAGGGCAAGCATCACCGCATGTTTTGTGAGCCCGAGGAATACAACAGCGCGGAATATCAACAATTCTGGAAGCGGCTGAACAGTGGCGAGTTCGTGGCCGGGCGCTTCAAGCGCGTCGACAGCAACGGCCGCGAGGTCTGGCTGGAAGCCTCCTACAACCCGGTGCTCGATGCCAACGAGCGACTGTACAAAGTGGTCAAGTTCGCCACCAACATCACGGACCAGGTCAACCAGGAAAAAGCCGTCGCCGAAGCGGCCAACATTGCCTACAGCACCTCGTTGCAGACCGACAACAGCGCCCAGCGCGGCACGACTGTGGTGACCCAGGCCGTGGACGTGATGCGCGACCTGGCCCGGCACATGCAAACCGCTGGCGAAGGCATCGAGGCGTTGAACGAGCAATCCCAGGTGATCGGTACCATTGTCAAGACCATCAGCGGCATCGCCGAACAGACCAACCTGCTGGCGCTCAACGCCGCCATCGAAGCGGCCCGGGCCGGCGAGCAAGGACGGGGCTTTGCGGTGGTGGCCGATGAGGTGCGCCAACTGGCATCGCGTACCAGCCAGGCGACCGAGGAAATCGTCGGCGTGGTCCGCCAGAACCAGGACATGGCCCGCAACGCCGTGGCGTTGATGACCGACGGCCAGCACCAGGCCGAACATGGCCTGGCCCTGGCCGCCGAGGCGGGGACGGTGATCGTCGAGATCCAGGACGGGGCGAAGAAGGT